>JADZEM010000022.1 GCA_020850535.1 Chloroflexota bacterium | reverse complement strand
TCAACATACGATTGCACTGGTAGCAGCATCAGGGCGATCGCATGTTCGTTGGTGTACCCGAAGCATCATGGAACGGGCGGTCGGGGGTTGAAACCCCCGCCTACAGTCATTCCGTCGCTGCGCGACGGCCGCCGGGCACGGCAGGAACTGGTGCGACTGGAGCGTCGCGCAGCGACTGCAGGAGGGTAGGCGGGGCTTTCAAGCCCCGACGCGGCGGCACGACGACATCAACATGCAATCGCCCTGGCCTGTGGTGCGATATGCTGTACGTGTGTGAACCCGTCGAGTACGTTGCCATGCTGGATGTGACGGGTGTGTCATCCCGACCCCATTCGGCAAGCTCAGGGCAAGCTACGCGAGGAACGAGCGGAACGGAGGGATCTTCCTCGCAGGGGTGTCCAGGGGAAGATCCCTCGACTGCGCTCGCACGCACGCTCCGCTCGGGATGACGGGTACGACGCCGCCTTCTGCGTGGTGGAGTACTAGCCAGAACGGTCGGCTGCAGCGCGTGGGCGTGCTGACCATGGCTGCGACGAGGCTGCTGTGGCCTTGTCCCTGCTCATGGTTCCAGACGATGATGAACCAGTGACCGAGGAAGACCTTGCCGCCATCCGCGAAGGATGCGAAGCCTTCGCGCGGGGGGGAGTCGCGACGAACGATGACCTGAAGCGCCGACTCGGTTGGTGAGTCGCGCGCTTCGCTGGTCCGCGCATCTTCGACGCGGTGACCGCTTACGCCGCCAGCGGACAGGGTGATGTTGTCAAGCTTTCAGGGAGCAATGGAGTCTACCGCTTGCGCGTTGGTGACTGGCGCGTTCTCTTCTCGTTCGAGGCCGGCGGGTTCGTCGTCCTGGCGCTGCGAGTGTTGAATCGCCGCGACGCATATCGGTGATTGCGTGGCTTGCGTGCTACAAGACGGGTCAGCCGGCGACGTTCGGCAGCAGCGCCCCTGGCCCATCGTCGGGGGCTGACGCGGCAACCGCCGGAGCCGTGCCGTTCGTGCCCGACTTGAACTGCTCCTCGTAGAGGCGGGTATAGAGGCCGCCGCGCGCCAGCAGTTCGGGGTGCGTGCCCTGCTCCACCAGCCGCCCACGGTCCAGCACCAGGATCAGGTCCGCCGCCAGGATCGTGCTCAGCCGGTGAGCGATCACCAGGCTGGTGCGTCCCGCCATCAGCGGGGTCAGGGCGGCCTGGATCAGCGCCTCCGAGCGCGAGTCCAGCGACGACGTTGCCTCGTCCAGCAGGAGGATGCGCGGGTCTTTCAGCAGGACGCGGGCGATCGCCAGCCGCTGCTTCTCGCCGCCGGAGAGCCGGTAGCCCCGCTCGCCGACCATCGTCTCGTACCCCTCGGGCAGGCCGCTGATGAACTCGTGGATGTTGGCGGCCTTGCACGCCGCCTCGATCTCGGCGCTGGTGGCGTCTGGCCGGGCGTAGAGCAGGTTGTCGTTGACGGTGGCGTGGAAGAGGTACGTCTCCTGGGTCACGATGCCGATCTGCGAGCGCAGCCAGTGCAGGCTCAGGTCGCGCACGTCGTGGCCGTCTACCCGCACCGTGCCATCGGTCGGATCGTAGAAGCGCGGCACCAGATAGGTGACCGTCGTCTTGCCAGCACCGCTCGGCCCGACCAGCGCCACCAGCTGGCCCGGCTTCGCCACAAAGGAGACGCCGTCCAGGGCCAGCCGGTCCTCGACGTACCCGAACGAGACACCCTCGAACGCGATCTCTCCGCGTGCTGGCGGCGGCGTCAAGGCCCGGGCCGGCTCCTGAATGTCCGGCGTGCGATCCAGGTAGTTGAACAGCCGCTCGAAGAGGGCCAGCGAGGACATCACGTCCACGTGGACGTTCGCCAGCTCGCTGACGGGGCCGTACAACTGCCGCAGGTACGCCACGAACGCCACCACGGTGCCGATGCTGATCTCGCCCTGGATCACCAGCCAGCCGCCGTAGAGGTACACCAACGCCGGCCCGACCGACTGGAACAACCCGATCACCATGAAGAACCAGCGCCCCACCATTCGCTGGCGGATCTCCAGCTCGCGGAGGTCGGCGCTCTGCTTGCGGAAGCGCTCGGCCTCGTAGCCCTCCCGCGCGAACGCCTTCATCAGCAGCGTGCCGCTTATCGAGAGCGTCTCGGCCATCACCGCCGCGAGGCCGCCCTGATGCTCGGCCGTCTGGCGTCGCAGCTGCTGGCGGATCCGGCCGACGCGCCGTGTCGGCAGGATGAAGAACGGCAGCATCACCAGCGAGAGCAGCGCCAACTGCCAGTTCAGCCCGAAGATCACCACCGCCACCGACACCAGCGAGACGACATTCGTGATGACGTTCACGATGGTGTTCGTGACGACACCCTCGATGCCGCCAACGTCGTTGGTGACCCGCGACATCAGCTCGCCGGTCTTGCTCTCCGTGAAGAAGCGCAACGACTGCTTCTGGAGGTGGTGGTACAGCTCGTTCCGCAGATCGAACATCACGCCCTGGCCGATCCGCACGTTGATCGAGAACTGGGCCACGCCGACCAGCCGCGCCGCCAGCCCGGCCAGGATCGAGCCGCCGACCGCCCCGGCCAGCAGCCACAGATCACGCGAAGGCAGCGCTACGTCGATGATCTCGCGGACCATCAGCGGCGGCACGAGGTTGAGGGCGGCGCTGGCCGCGATGCACAGCAAGATCAGCAGCCAGCTTCCGAGGTACGGGCGGAAGTAGCGGACGACGCGCGGCAAGATCGCCGAGACCGGCCCGGCCGGCCTGTTCTTCGCGTCGTACCGGATACGCCCGAGGCCCGAGACCCCGTCTGCCGCCATCCGGCCGCCCATGCGTCCACTCATCTTGAACACTATACCCACGGCCCACGCGCGAGCGTCTGCCAGCCTGAGATGGGCTCTCGTCCGGTACGTGCGGGTCACAAAGCTGTTTCATCTGCCGGGACTTCAGGCCGCTCTGGATACCGTTTAAGCGTCCCCGGTGGTCATACTTGTGCGTTGTCTCTAAAGTATCACTGCCCGGAGAAGGTCCGTAGCGAGGAGGCGTCGTCTCATGGCGAAGTCTCGCATATTTCAGTCCAATGCGTGAAACGACCGTTCTATGAGCCACCCCGATCGATTCCACGACCCTGCACCTGAGCGCGGCTTGTCAGATGAAGCCCAGCGTCTGGTTATCGCTCAACTCGAGCGGAGGCTTGAGGCCGAACGGCTGATCGCGTCGATCGCCGCGCAGTTCGTCTCGGCCCCCGGTGACAGCCTCGATGAAGCCATCGATCTGACGCTTCAGCGGCTTGGGGAATTCTCACAAGCAGATCGCACCTATGTGTTTCAGCTCACCTCGGACTACAGCCAGGCCACGAACACGCACGAATGGTGCGCCGCTGGCGTCGAGCCGCAAATCCACAACCTGCAATCCGTGCCGCTTGAAGAGTTTCGCTGGTTCATGGGCCGGCTCCACGCGTTCCAGCCTGTCTCCCTGACATCGATGTCTGAATTGTCGGACGACGCCGTGGCTGAGCGGTTGATGTTCGAAGCGCAGAGCATCCAATCGATTGTTTGTGTGCCGATGGTGGTGCGGGGCATGCTCCTTGGCTTCCTCGGCTTCGACGCGGTCCGCCAACCGAAAGCGTGGCAGAGCGAGGACATCGGGCTGTTGCAGATGGTCGCTCAGCTCATCGCCGCCTCGCTGGAGCGCGAGCGGATCGTCGCGAGCGAACGGTCCCTGGCGCGCCTCGAAGGCGTGCTCCTGGCGGCGCGAACGGCCCAGCACGAGCTGAACAACCAACTGGCTATCGTGATCGGCTATGCCGAGGCCGTCGCGGATGACCCACGCCTGCCGGCCTGGTTTCGCCCTGCGCTGGCCGACATCTTGAGTGGGGCTGAGGCCGCCGTGGGCATTGTCGGTCGCCTGCGCCGCATCACGCATGTCGTCGAAGTGGATCGTGGAGCGCCGGACGGGCCTGTGCTCGACCTCGACGCCCCGCCGCACGCCTCGTCCTGAGCCGCGCCAGAGGCCACCGCTTTCGTTACCTACCCGTTAGCCCACCGTTGACAGATCGTTAATAGCTCGGTGGCACACTGTTCGATACGGCCAGCGGGGCCGTGTGCTCGTTTTCAGCCGCCGGGCCCCTGCGCCGGCGCCACGGTTCAGGTGATCGCCCTTGCACATGCCGGTGGCCTTGCCACGACGACTCACCCGTTTGCCGGCCCCCAACCGCTGGGTCTGGCTGACCGCCGTGGCGCTGCTTGCCGTCCTGGGCGTGATCGGGTATCAGCGCTGGTCGACCCCGACCGTGGCGCCAGCCACCGGGCAGCAGGTGGCCGTCCGGCGCGGGACCATCACCCAGACGGTCTCCACGAGCGGCACGACCGTCTCCACGCGACAGGTCAAGCTGAACTTCGCGGCCGGCGGGCGGATCAAAGAGGTGTACGCCAAGCTCGGCGACCGGATGACGGTCGGCCAGCCGATCGCGGCGCTCGATCCGGCGCCGTTTGAGGTGAAGGTTGAGTCGGCCCAGTCGTCGGTGCGGCAGGCCCAGATCAAGGTGCAGCAACTGCGCGACGGCGCAACTCCCGAGGAGATCGCGGCGGTCCAGGCGTCGTTTGAGGCGGCGCAGGTCAAGTACCAGGAGGTCACCAACGGCCCCACGCCGGCCGAGCTCCAGGCGGCCCAGTCGTCGCTCGACTCGGCCCTGGCGAACCAGACCTCCGCGCAGGCCAAACTCGACGCGCTGATGGCCGGCCCTCGCGCCGACGAGATCGTGGCGGCGCAAAGCTCAGTGGAGTCGGCGCGGGTCTCGCTGGACTCGGCTGAGGCGAAGCTGGCCGAGCTGAAGGCCGGCCCGAAGAAGGATGAGCTGGTGGCGGCCGAGGGCAGCGTGGCCCAGGCCCGCGAGAGCCTCGCCAGCGCCGAGGCGAAGCTGGATCTGCTCACCAAGGGCGGCACCGGCGCCGATCTGGCCGCCGCCCAGGCGAGCGTCGTGTCGGCGCAGACCGGGTTGGAGAGCGCCCAGAAGAAGCTGGACGATCTGAAGAAGGGTTCGGATCAGTCGGCCATTCGCAGCGCCCGCGCCAACCTCGAAAGCTCGAAGGCCAGCGTCAAGAGCGCCGAGGCCAAGGTCAAGGCGAACGACGACGCCGAGGAGCCGAACAAGCCGTCGAGCGCCCAGAAGAAGGCCGATCAGGCTTCGTTGGAGGCGGCCCGCCTGCGCGTCAAGGCCTCCGAGGCCGAGCTGGCCGAGGTGCTGGCCGGCCCGAAGCCGGGCGAGATGGCGGCGGCCGAAGGGTCCGTCGACCAGGCCAGGGCGAACCTCCAGTCCGCCGTCGCCAAGCTGAATCAGCTCCGCAACCCGGACCAGCGCGACGTGATCCAGGCGCGCGCGACCGTCGAGAGTGCGCGCTCCTCGCTGCGGTCCGCCGAGGCCAAGCTGGAGGTGCTCAAGGCCGGCCCGACCCAGGCCGAGCTGGTGGCGGCGCAGGGGGCGGTGGACAGCGCCCGCAAGAGCTACGAGTCCGCCCAGACCAAGATCGAGCAGTTGATGGGTGGCGCGCTGGAGACCGACATCCGTACCGCTCGGGCGTCGCTGGAGTCGGCGCGCTCCGGGGTGACCAGCGCCCGCGCGAAGCTGGCCGAGCTGACGGCCGGCGCGAAGCCGTCCGAGATCCAGAGCGCCCAGTCCTCGCTGGCATCGGCCCAGGCGAACCTCGCCAATGCCACCCACGGCGTGAAGGAGACCGATCTCCTCGTCGCCATGGAGCAGGTCAAGGTGGCCGAGCTGAACTTGAAGCAGGCACAGCTCGATCTGAAGGACTCGATCTTGCTCTCGCCGATTGACGGCGTGGTGGCGGGCATCAACGGCAACCCGGGCGAGGTGGTCGGCTCCGGCGCGACGAACCAGACCACGACGACGACCTCAACGTCGATCTTCGTGACGCTGGTCGATCCGTCAGCGGTGCGGGTTGACGCCAACGTCGACGAGGTGGACGTGGCCAAGCTCTCGGTCGGGAAGCCGGCCGAGGTCACCTTCGACGCGCTGCCGGATCGGCGGTTCCGAGGGCAGGTGGCGGCCGTCGCGCCGAGCGGCAACAGCAGCTCCGGCGTGGTGACCTACCCCATCGCGATCAACCTGCAGATCCCGCAGGACGTGACGCTCCCGAGCGGCCTGACCGCCAGCGTCCAGATCACCATCAACCGCAAGACCGATGTGCTGGTGGTGCCGACGCGCGCGGTACGCCGTCAGGGCCGCGATCAGACGATCGAGGTGGTGGCCCCAGGTGGCAACCAGATGAAGCAGGTGCAGGTCGGCATGACCAACGACCAGCAGACTGAGATCGTGGATGGCCTGGCCGATGGCGATGTCGTGGTGGTGCCGGGGACTGGCACCGCTCCGGTCCGCACGGGTGGCGGCGGTGGCGGCTTCGGGGCCGGTGGCATCCCAGGTGGCGGTGGCGGCGCGCCAGCCGCGAAGCCGGGCGGTCGCTGAGGCCGGGGCGGACCGATGTTACGGCTGCGCGGCATCACCAAGCTGTACATCATGGGGGATGTTGAGGTGCATGCCCTGCGCGGCGTCGATCTCGACATCCTCGACGGCGAGCTGATCGCGATCATGGGGCCGTCTGGGTCGGGCAAGTCCACCATGATGAACATCCTCGGCTGCCTGGACACCCCCACGACCGGCACCTACGCCCTGGATGACCAGGAGGTCAGCACGCTCGGGGACGACGACCTGGCGCGGGTCCGCAATCGGAAGATCGGGTTTGTGTTCCAGAGCTTCAACCTGCTGGCCCGGATGCCGGCCATCGAGCAGGTCGAGCTGCCGCTGGTCTACGCCGGCGTGAAGGACCGCCGCACGAAGGCGATGGCCGCGCTGGAGGCCGTCGGGCTGGCAGATCGCGCGCACCACAAGCCGTCAGAGCTGTCCGGCGGCCAGCAGCAGCGCGTCGCCATCGCGCGGGCGCTGGTGACCAGCCCCCGCATCATCATGGCCGACGAGCCGACGGGCGCGCTGGACAGCAAGACCAGCATCGAGATCATGGGGATCTTTCAGCGGCTCAACCGCGAGCAAGGCATCACGGTCATCTTCGTGACGCACGAGGCGGACATCGCGGCGCACACCAACCGGGTGATCAACATCCGGGACGGGCTGATCGTGAGCGACGAGCCACGCGAGGCCGTCGTGGCCGTTCCACATGATGTGGCCGCGCCAGCGGCTCCCACAGTGTCGGCGGTGCTGGCATGAGCGTACGGGAGGCGCGATGGGCCTGCTAGAGTCCGTGCGCGTCGCCCTCGGAGCGCTCAACGCCAACAAGCTCCGGACCGTCCTCACCATGCTCGGCATGATCATCGGCGTGTGCGCCGTCATCTCGCTGATGTCCATCGGGCAGGGGGCGCAGGCGCAGGTCACCAACCAGATCCGGGGCATGGGCACCAACCTCCTGTTCATCCGGCCCGGCTCGACGCAGTCCACCGGCGTGCGCTCGGCGGCTGGCAGCGCCGCGACGCTCACCATCGACGACGCCGACGCCATCGCGCGGGAGATCGCCGAGGTCGCCGGCGTCGCGCCCGAACAGGGCAGCGGCGGCCAGTTGATCGCCAATGGGGTCAACACCAACACCCGCGTGGTCGGGACCACCCCGGACTATGCTGACGTTCGCAACTTCAAGGTGGCGAACGGTGAGTTCCTCAGCCGGGAGAACATGGAGGGACGCTCGACGGTCGTGGTGCTCGGCGCGAACGTCGCGAAGACCCTGTTCGGCGAGGATGACCCGGTCGGGCAGTCCGTCCGCATGAGCTTCAACAACCGCGCTGCCTCCACCTTCCGCGTGATCGGGCTGATGGAGGCGAAGGGCGGCACCAACATGGGGAACCAGGACGATCAGGTCTTCGTGCCGATCACCACCATGCAGGCCCGCTTGCTGGCCTCCCGTAACGCGCGCGGGGCCGTCAACGTCAGCGTCATCAACGTCCAGGTCGGCGACGAGAAGGCGATGAAGGATGCCGTCGCCGCCATCGGCGAGCTGCTGCGCGAGCGGCACCGCGTGGTGGAAGACGACTTCTCGATCCAGAGCCAGGAAGACTTCCTGGCGACCTTCAGCCAGATCACCCAGACTTTCACGATCCTGCTCGGCTCGATTGCCGGCATCTCGCTAGTGGTGGGCGGCATCGGCATCATGAACATCATGCTGGTCTCGGTGACGGAGCGGACCCGCGAGATCGGCATCCGCAAGGCCGTCGGCGCGCGGCGCAAAGACATCCTCTCGCAGTTCCTCGTCGAGTCCGTCATGGTCAGCGTGCTCGGCGGGGCGGTCGGCGTGGTGCTCGGCTGGGGGATCTCCAAGCTGATCGCCGGCTTGCCGATGCCGGGCGTCAGCAACGGCCAGGCGTTGCAGACGGTGGTCACGCCGGAGTCGGTCCTGCTAGCGTTTGGGGTGTCAGCCGCTGTCGGCATCTTCTTCGGGATCTATCCAGCCTCGCGCGCGGCACAGCTTCACCCGATCCAGGCATTGCGGTATGAGTGAGGCGGGGGGTGAGATGACATGAGCGGGTCCACGATCCTGGTGGTGGACGACGAGCGCAACATCGTCCAACTGGCTCGCCTCTACCTTCGCAACGAGGGGTACAACGTCGAGACGGCCGCCAACGGCAAAGAGGCGTTGGAGAAGGTCCGCCAGACCTCCCCGAGCCTGATTTTGCTCGACCTGATGATGCCGGTGATGGACGGCTGGGAAGTCTGTAAGCAGCTACGCAAGACCAGCGACATCCCGATCATCATGCTGACGGCCCGCGACGACGACGTGGACAAGGTGGTTGGGCTGGAGCTGGGCGCGGACGACTACGTGACCAAGCCGTTCAACCCGCGCGAGCTGGTGGCCCGCGTCAAGGCCGTGCTGCGCCGCACCGAGCGCGGCAACGAGCCGACCCGCGTCATCCGCTTCGAGGATCTGACCATCGACCTCGACCGGCGCGAGTTCCGGATCGGGGATCGGCTGGTCGATCTGCGGCCGAAGGAGTTCGACCTGCTGGCGACCATCTCCGCCAGCCCCGGCGTGGTCTTCGACCGCGAGCGGCTGCTGCAAGTCGCCTGGGGCTACGACTACGGCGGCGACTCGCGGACGGTCGATGTGCACGTGACGTGGCTGCGGGAGAAGCTGGCCTCCTCCCAGGCCCGCATTCAGACGGTCTGGAGCGTCGGCTACAAGCTCGTCTCCGCCGATCAGCTTCCGACGAGGGCAGCCGGTGGCCGCAACAAGACCCAGGCCTGAGATGCCGCCCGTCCCGAACCCGCCGGCCTCGGGCGCGCGGCCCCGGCCGTCCGGCTTCGACGAGCTGCCGACGACCCGCATGTCGGCGGTCACCGCCGAGCGCGCGCCGGCCACCTCCTGGCTCGACAGTCTGCGGCCCGGCCGGTCGCTGCGGGCGCGGCTCATCCTGGCGTTCGCGGCCATCATCTTCCTGACGCTGGTGCTCGTCGGCATCGGGTTCGTGTTCATCATTCGCCAGTACCAGGAGCAGCGCGAGCTGTTGCGCCTCGGAACGCTGATCGGCCCGATCCTCGGGCAGTCGCGGCAGGTCGAGCAGCAGGGCCGCACGCTGGAGGATGCCCGCGACTTCCTGGACCGGCAGGCCGACGAGCTGGACGTGCGCCTCGTGCTGGCCCGCCCGAACGGCGTCATCCTCTACGACAGCGACGACCTGCTGGTGAACCATCGCATCGATGTGGTGGCTGCCGATCAGCTCAGCCCGTTGCAGCGCGTCCGGCTGGTTACCGCGCCGGGCGTCGACGACCGCAATCTGCGGTTTATCTATCTGCAACCTGGCGGGAACCCTGACCGGCCCCTGCCCCGTCCGGGCGGCCCGAACGGCCCGATCCTGGCGATCATCCACGAGCCGCCGACCGTTGCCAGCGTCCTCAGCGAGATGGCCCCCCGCCTGCTGCTGGCGGCGCTCGTCTCGTTGTCGGCGTCCATCGTGGTGGCCTGGCTGCTGGCTGCGTCGATCGCGCGCCCGCTGGCCCGGATGACGCGCGCCGCCGAAGACATGAGCCACGGCCGGTACGACCACGAGATCGACGTGCGCGGCGACGACGAGGTCGGGCGGCTCGCCGTGGCGTTCAACGCGATGGTCCGTGAGGTCGCTCGCTCGCAGCGGACCCTGCGCGACTTTGTCGCGAACGTCTCCCACGACCTGCGGACGCCGTTGACATCGATACAGGGCTTCTCCCAGGCGATGGTCGACGGCGCGCTCCGAACGCCCGAGGACTACGCCGAGGCCGGCCGTGTCATCAACGAAGAGGCCGAACGGATGCGCCGCCTCGTGGAAGACCTGCTTGAGTTGAGCAAGATCGAATCGGGACAGGTGCACCTGGAGCCTGGCCCCTGCGAGCTTGAGGTGCTGGCGCATCAGACCGTCGAGCGTGCCGAGCGGCGCATCGCGGAGCACGGCGTTACGCTGACGCTGGCGCTTGATGCCACGCCCATCGTGCGGGCGGATGGCCGGTGGGTCGAGCGGGCAGTGGACAACCTGTTGGACAACGCCCTCAAGCACACGCCGGCCGGCGGCACGATCACGCTCGCCATCGGCACGATGGCCGTCCCGCCCGGCTCACGGGTCGTGTCGTTGGTGGGCCGGCACAGCGGCGAGTTCGGCTACATCGCCGTGCACAACACCGGCTCATTTATCCCGCCGGGGGATCAGCCGCGCGTCTTCGAGCGGTTCTACCAGGTAGACAAGGCGCGCTCCACCTCCGGATCGGGCAGCGGGCTGGGCCTCGCCATCGCCCAGGAGATCGTGCAGGCGCATGGCGGCTGGATTCACGTCCAGAGCTCGCTGGCTGGCGGGACGGAGTTCGCCGTTATGCTGCCGCTGCTTGACCGGGGGTCCGGCCGTACAGTAGGATCGCTGCGACCTGAGCGGGAAATCGCGTCCTAAAATGGGTGGTTTGCGCGGAGGATGGTGCGTGACGGGCGACCAGTTCGCTCGTTTTCGTGTACGTGGGGTCATGTACTCCATGCACAGGCGCCCGGGGGACCGCACCAACTACTCTCGATCTTGGAGAATCTCATTCGCACCCTGACGCTCACGTCCGCGTGGCGCCTCTACCTGCTCCTCGTCGGGCTCCTGGCCGCTCTTCTGGCGCCGGGGCTCTCACCGGCCGTACTCGCTGCCGACACCGGCACGGTTGCCGGGATCGTCGTGGTGGAGTCGGGGAGCGGTCCGAAGCCCGTCGCCAACGCCGAGGTGCGCCTGACGTTCGGCTCTAAGTCGGACTCGCGGAAGACCGGTGCGGACGGGAAATACAGCTTCGCCGGGCTGCTGCCTGGGAAGTACGTCGTCAAGGTGACGCCCCCGGACGGCCTGAAGACGAAGGGGGACGGAACCATCTCCGTCACCCTGGACGCGGGCGACACTGAGCGGGCCGACTTTGGCCTGATCGCCCCGGCCACACCGACACCTGCCGCCGCCCCGAAGACGCCCTCGCCGGCCGCCACGCCGAAGCCGGGGACGGCCCAGGGCAGCGCAGCGGCAGCGGCCGCCGCGGCTGCCGTTCAGGGCGCTCCCGCGTCGCTGCTGGTCCCGGGCGCCACACCTTCGGCAGTCGCGTCGGGAACGCCGTCGAGCGGGACGCAGGCCCGGGCAAACGGCTCGGTGCTGGCCCCAGGCGTGGCGAACCCGAATCTGAGCGCGTCGCCTGCGCCGTTCCTCTTCGGGACGCCCTCGCTGGTGGTTGCCGCGGCCTCGCCCACGCCCGACCTCCTGGCCGTGGGCACACGCACGCCCACGGCCGGCGACGAGACGCTGGCGGCCGGCCCGCCGCGCCGCCTGATCACCAGCTTCGAGGCGTTGCGGCAGACCGCCGGCGGTACGTCCACGTCACAGCTCAAGAGCTGGGCGACCGATACGTCGCTGGTGCTCGGCGTGCCGTTCCGCACCCAGATCGACGGCACGTCGTTCTCGCTGGTGAACTGTGGGCCGGCCTCGCTGACGATGGTGCTGATGGCGTTCGGGATGGATGTCGATCCGCCGTCCGTTCGCGACTACCTCAACCACCTTGTCGGCAACTTCGACACCGAGCAGGGCACCAGCCTCTACGTCCTGGCGCGCATCGCCCGTGAGGCCGGCCTGACGACCTTTGGCACCTCGGCCGGCTTGCAGGGCTGGACCGTCGAAGCGGTCCGCGAGCAGGTCCGCGCGGGGCACCCGGTCATCACGCTGACCAAGTACCGGTTCCTGCCTGGGCACTTCGGCTCGGTGACGGACTTCGACCACTACATCGTGATCACTGGGCTGGCTGGCGAGGACTTCGTCTACAACGACGCCGCCTACTCCACGGAGTATGGCTACAACCTGCTCATCAGCCCCTCGCAGCTTGAGCGGGCGTGGGCCGCCAGCTCGGTTCCGCGCCACGCGGTCGCCGTCGGATTCGGGGACAGCCTCAAGCCGCTGCCGATCGTGCCGCGCCGGCTGACGGCCGAGAGCCTCGCCGCTACCGCGCCCGTGGACGACGTGCAGGCCGCCGCTCCTGCTGCGCCGGTGCGCGTCAATCGTGGCGCTGCCGCCGAGTGGCTGCGCGAGCAGATGTTGGACAAGCTCGGGGCGCGGACGGCTATCGGGCTGGACATCCCGCCCGCCGAGCTGACGGCTCCGCGTACCCGCCTGACGCCGGCCGATCTGCCCCCGGCGGCGCAGGCCATCGAGGAGCACCCATCGGGCGCGCCGGTAGCCGACGCTGCCATCGCAGACCGTGACGCGGACGCCGTCGCCGACGCGCGTGGCAGCGCTCAGGACGCTGACCGCGCGGCGCTCGCTCCGTCCGCGGCGCAGGATGGTGCGTCAGCGGAGCCGCAGGGTGCAAGACTGGCGCTCTGGCTCAGCCCCGTCGGCCTGGGGCTGATGGGCTTCGGCGTGATGCTGGCGGCGGTCGGCCGGGGGACCACCCGGCGACCGGGCTGGGCGCGCGTGCCGGCCGTGATCCGCCGCCGACTGCGCCGGCGGTAGCCCGTCGGGTGCCGGGACGGCCTTCACGCCCGGAAGGCCCTCACCCCCCGGACCCCCGGTAGCGGCCCTCACCCCCGACCTTCCGGCAGCGGCCCTCACCCCCCGACCCCCGGCAACGGCCCTCACCCCCCAACCCCCTCTCCCTGTGCGCGGGAGAGGGGGAGTCAGATCAGATGTCGCGGGTCTGGGGTTGTGCTCGCATCACGTTGGCCTTGGAACGCTGTAGTTCAGCGCGGATCAGCGCAAGCACACCTGCAATGTCACCCAGGACGTCGGTGGCAACGATCCGCATCACCGTGTACCCGGCGCCTTCAAGCTGCGCCTGACGAGCTTCGTCGTACTCCCGCTGTTGTTCGTGGACACCGCCATCGACCTCGATGACGAGTCCCACCTCCGCGCAGAAGAAATCAACGACGAAGGGGCCGATTGGCTGCTGCCGTCGGAACCGCGCGCCATCCAGCGTCCGGCCACGCAGATGCGTCCACAGAAGTGCTTCACTCGGGGTAGCTTCGCGGCGTAGCTCTCTGGCCCGCCCGGTCGTCCACACTCGCCGGGTCGGACTCACTGGCAGTTCAGCCCTGTCCGTGTCGTTCATGCGGTGATTCGCTTCGGTCCCACAATCTGTGAGGGGCGCTCAGAGTGTCCAATGGGTTGTTCCACAACTCCCCCTCTCCCGCGCACAGGGAGAGGGGGTCGGGGGGTGAGGGCCGCTGTCGGAAGGTCGGGGGGTGAGGGCCGTTACCGGGGGTCGGGGGGTGAGGGCCGCTGTCGGAAGGTCGGGGGGTGAGGGCCGCTGCCGGAAGGTCGGAGGGTGAGGGCCGTTGTCGGAAGGTCGGAGGGTAAGGGCTTCCCTCATTTCGCCGACTACCCCCGGCGCTTGAGCCAGCGCCAGCCGGCCCCCACCACCAGCCCGAGCGCCAGCAGCAACCCGAACTGCGTGTGCAGCTTCGCGGCCTGCCGCACGGAAGGCGCAAGCTCCAGCGGCGTCTGCCCTCTGACTACCGTCTTGCTGACCGTCAGCGCGGCAGGGGCGCTCAGGAGCGCCAGCAGGGCCGCACGCGGCAGCACGCGCAGCCAGACGCTCGCGATCAGCGCCGCGTACGCCCCCCAGAGCAAGGCCAGCATCTCCGCCTTGCCCCACCACGGCCCGACGATGGTCGCCAGCGTCTTCTTGCCCAGGGCGCGGTCGTCGTCAAGGTCTCGGAGGTTGTTGGCATGGAGGATCGAGGCCACCAGACAGCCGACCGGCAACGAGGCCGTAAGTGCGACGCCCCAGCCCGCCACGCGGTGTACCAGAAACCCGCCGACCACCATCATCGGCCCCATCAGGACGAAGACGTTCAGCTCGCCGAGGCCACGATAGGCCAGCTTCAGCGGCGGCGCGGTGTAGCCGTAGGCCAGCGGCACGCCGACCAGCCCCAGCAGGAGAATCGGCCAGCCGGCCATGCCGGCCAGTGCAAACCCGGCCAGCCCGCCCAGCACGAAGAACGTCACCCCGCCGGCCAGCACCGCGCCCGGCGAGAGCCAGCCTTCCTGGATCACCCGGCTCGGGCCGAGCGAACCGGAGTGGTCCGCACCCAGCTGGTGATCGAAGTAGTCGTTCGTCAGGTTGACGCCAGCCTGGAGCGCCATGCCGCCGCCCAGGCACAGCAGAAACGCCACCGGTGAGAACCCACCGACGACGAGGGCGCAGGCCCCGCCGACCAGGACCGGGATGATGCTGGCCGTGAACGAGAACGGACGGATCGCGCGGTACCAGATGACCGGCAGGCTCGGGCGGGGCGCCCCCACAGCAACCCCGCTGGCATTGAAGACCGGCCCGCCCGTCGTGGGCGCGGCCGGTCCGTTGGAGGCAGGCTCGGGCGGTGGGGCCGACCCGTTTGCAGTCGTCACGTCCGACAGTCTAGCGGCCAGTGCCGCCCTGAGCCAGGATCTGCCGAGCATTCTGGGCAACGCTCAGGTCGACCACGCTTGGGATGTCGATAGGCGAACGAACGACGCCCTGCTGCACGAAGAACTCCTGCAGCTTCTGGAAGTCCTCGATGTGGACCGCGCCGTCTGGATCGTGGAAGGGCACCCGCGCGATGGCGATGGTGCTGGCCTCGACACGGGTCGCCTTCTCCAGGATGGCGATGTTGGCCGGATCGCGATAGCCCTGGCCGCCGAGATCCCGCGCGCCGCGCAGGTAGGCCGCCACGAACCGCTCGACTGCCGGGCGGTTCTGCTCCAGGAACGCCGTCCGGAAGTAGACCGCCGTCACCTGGATGTCGTCCACGAAGTCCTCGGTGAGCCGTACGATGGCGCCGGCCAATTCGGCGCGGGTCACGTCCGGCTCGCCGATCAGCGCGCCGTCAATCGAGCCGTTCGCCAGGGCCACGGCGGCGTCCTGGAACGACATCACCACCACGTCGATGTCGGCCGGGGTCAGGCCGCCGGTCGCCAGCGCCGCGTACAGCCAGTACTCGACCGCCGAGCCCTTCGAGTTGATCGCCACCCGCCGCCCCTTCAACTCGGCCACCGAGCGGACGGTCCCATCGTCGTACAGGGCCTTGCGGACTACCAGCGGCGTGGCGACCGGCGGCTTCTCGCTGTGGAGCGGGGCCACCAGCCGCACGTCGAGCGCGCCCTGCGACACGGCGTTCATCTGGGCCGGCCCGAAGCCGCCCGCCGACGCGTCGATGTCGCCGGAGGCGAACGCCGCGATGATCTCGCTGGCCTGCCAGAGCGTCGTCATCTCGAAGTCGATGCCGGCCTGCTCGAAGTAGCCCTTCTGCTGGGCGATGAACAGCGGGGCCGAGATGAAGATCGGCAGGACCGCCATCTTGATCTTGAGCGGCGTCTGCGCCGCGACCAGCGGCGAGAGCGTCCTGACTGGCAGGCTTGTGGCGAGCACGGGCGCGGCAATGGCAACGCCGGTGGCGGCAAGCATGCGCTTGAGGGCCGAGCGCCGCGACAGGTGGGACTGGCCGGCGGACGAGGGAAGGGCAGTCATCCGACAACTCCACTGCTGGGGATTGTGGGGCGGGGGATTCACGAGGAAGGGGACAAAAACGGCCACGGTGAGCGATCATCAAGAACGCCACAACCTAGTATGCCGGAAAACCGACTCGCCAGTCGGTTTCCGCGTCCGGAGTCAGCCGTGCCGGCTCGCCAGGATCGTGCGGTCACCCGTCAGGAGCGCATTCTCGATGCTGCGCTCGACGTCTTTGCCGAGCAGGGCTACCAGCAGGCGACCGTCGATGACATCGCCTCCTCGGCCCAGACCTCCAAGGGCGGGATCTACTTTCACTTCCCGGGCAAGGATGCCATCTTCCTGGCCTTGCTGGACCGCTCGGCGAAACAGCTGCTGGCGCGGGTGGGGGAGCGTGTCGCCCGCGAGTCCGACCCGATCCGCAAGGTGGATGCGGCCCTGCTGACGCTGGCCCAGACCTTCGGGGCGCACCGCTCGCTGGCGCGGCTGTTCCTGGTCGAGGCGCGCGGGGCCGGCCCGCGCTTCCACGCCCAGCTCGCGGAGGTCCAGACCCGGTTTGTCCTGTTCCTGCAGCAGCAGCTCCAGGAGGCGGTCAGCCAGGGGCGGGTGTCGCCGTTCGATGTGGAAGTTGCCAGTCAGGCGTGGTTTGGTGCGCTCAACCAGGTGGTGATCGGCTGGGCGCTGGCCGAGCGGCCCCGTCCGCTGGAGGAGATGTACCCGCACCTGCGGGCGCTGCTGCTGCGGAGCATCGGCCTCGACGACCACGCGGTCTGATCGTGCGGACGCACCAACCCCCGGCGAGGCTGCACGATGCGCCCACGATGCAATTACCCCGGCGAGGCTCGCACAACGGAGACGGCAGGACGCGCTGCACCGGTACAATACGTTCTGGGGCGTTCCAGGGCCTCCCCTCTTGCCCGTTCGTGAACGCCGCACGCCGGCACCTCCCCGCCGGCGCGAGTTGTTGCGCTCCCGCCACCGCCGAGAGGCGCCCGAACAGGGAAAAGGGGCTTATCAGGAATGTCAGGTAGACCACAGTCAACAGGCAGACCGCACGGTGCTGGACACGGAGGCTCGTCGCAGGGCGGCGCTCCCGTTCGACGCCAGTTCGTCAAATACACGTTCTTCAAGGTCGCGACGGCCTGGCGGGGCCTGTCCGCCGCCGAGCGCGGGTCGATCAATCAGGAAGTCGTCACCATCCTCGAAACGTTTGCCGCGAAGATGCTCGTCCGGATCTACTCGACGGTCGGGACGCGCGGCGACTGCGACCTGATGCTCTGGACCGTCAGCGACCGCCTGGAGGACTTCCAGGAGCTGACTGCGCAGCTCTTCGGCTCGCGCATGGGCGTCTACCTGGAGATGCCGTACTCCTACCTCGCCATGACGCGGCGCTCCCAGTACATCGACAACCACACCCACGAGGGCCAGGAGGGCGCGCGCCTCAAGGTGCAGCCCGGCGGCGCGAAGTACCTGTTCGTCTACCCGTTCGTGAAGACGCGCGCCTGGTACCTGCTCCCGCTGGAGGAGCGGCAGACGATCATGGACGTCCATATCGCCGTCGGCCACGACTTCCCGAGCGTCCGCATCAACACCGCGTACTCGTTCGGGCTGGACGACCAGGAGTTCGTGGTCGCGTTCGAGAGCGACTCGCCGTCCGACTTCCTGGATCTGGTCATGCACCTGCGCGAGACGCAGTCCAGCATGTACACGCTGCGTGACACGCCGATCTTCACCTGCATCTCGATGTCGGCGCCGGCCGCCCTCGAGGCGTTGGCTGCCAGCACGTCTGTCTCAGCTACCCCGGCCGAGGCCCAGCTTGCGGGAGCACCGTCGTGACATCTCGTACGCTGAAGATGGCGCTGCTCGGACTCGCCGCCTCAACGCTCGTGCTTGGCGCCTGCGCTGCCCCGCCGCCGGCCGCCCCGGCTGCTTCCGCGAAGGAAGAGAAGCCGGCCGCTGCCGCCGCTTCCGGCGGCGGCGCGGCGGTTGCTGGTGACGCGAACGCCGGCAAGGACTTGTTCGTCCGCAAGGGGTGCATCGCCTGCCACGTCGCGCAGGGCGTCCAGGGGGCGACGGGCACCATCGGCCCGAACCTGAACGGCATCGGCGACATGGCCAAGCGGCCGAAGCTGGCGGATGGCGCGTCGAACTCGCCGGAGCACGTCCGCGAGTGGATCAAGGATCCGCAGAAGCTGAAGCCCGGCACGATGATGCCGAACCTCCAGTTGACCGACAAGGAAGCAGACGACCTGACGGCGCTGCTGATGACGCTCAAGTAGGCGTCGGGGAGGCACCCGCATGGCGATCACAGCACTCAAAGAGTGGGCCGTTGCCGTCAAGGCGCTCCGCGAGGGGCGTCAGGTGCTGCTGGTCCGCAAGGGCGGCATCAGCGAGGAGACGCGCCACTTCCGCATCAGCGCCGAGCGCTTCCTGCTCTTCCCCACCCGCGAGCACCAGCGCGCCGATCTGCTCCAGCCCGCGTTCCAGGACGATCTGGCGGCCGTCCTGGCCGCGCCGAGCGATCCGAGCGTCGTGCGCTTCGACACCTGGGGCGAGATGACCGACCTCTGGGAGATCACCGAGCCGGCCCAGGTCGAGGCGTTGGCCCCGTTCTACTGCTTCTCGACGGGCTACGCCGAGGAGCGGCTGCGCTGGAAGCCCCGGCATCCGCTGCTGGTGATGGCGGTGCGCGCCTACCGGCTGGACACCCCGCTGACCCTGCCGATGCGGAAGGAGTTTGGCGGCTGCAAGTCCTGGCTGACCCTGGACGACGATCTGGCGGTCGGCGGCCTGACGGCAGCCCTGGACGACGCCACCTACGCCGAGCAGATCGCAGCCGTCCGGGCCGCGCTGGAGCGGGCGACGCCCGCCGCCGTCTGATTCACGAGGTCGAGGTCGCGCCCAGCCCCGAGACCGGTGGCTGGGCGTGGGTTTCGTGCTGGCTCGCTCTCAACCGTGGAGAGGGTGGAGGCAGCGGATGAGGGAAAGTTGCAGATGCGATACCGCAAGCTCGCCGATACCGACGTCACCCTGAGCGAAGTCGGCTTTGGCGTCTGGACCGTCTCCGCCGGCTGGTGGGGGGACTTCTCCGACGACCAGGCCGCCGACCTGCTGCGGCGGGCGCTTGACCTGGGCGTCACCTTCTTCGATACCGGCGATACCTACGGCAACGGTCGCGGCGAGACGGTCATGGCGAAGGCCTTCGGGGGCCAGCGCGACAAGATCGTCATCGGCACCAAGTTTGGCTACGACTTCTACTCCGACCCAGACCAGCGCCGGGGCCAGCGCGAGCGCCCGCACGACTGGTCGCCGAAGTTCATCCGGTTTGCCCTGGAGCAGAGCCTCAAGCGGCTGGAGACGGACTATATCGACCTCTGGATGCTCCACAACCCGCGTCTGGACGCCATTCAGAAGGACGACGTCTTCGCACTGCTGGAAGACCTGAAGGCCCAGGGCAAGATCCGGGCGTACGGCGCATCGCTGGGGCCGGCCATTGGCGGCACCGAGCACGGCGACGACGTGCTGAAGGCGCGCAACATGGACGCGCTCCAGATCATCTACAACCTCTTGGAGCAGGATCCTGGCCGCCGCTTCCTGCCGGTGGCGCGCGAGAAGAACGTCGGCCTCCTGGTACGCGTGCCGCACTCCTCGGGGATGCTGGAGGGCAAGTACACGCCCGAGACGACGTTCCCGAAGAACGACCACCGCAACCACCGCCCGCGCTCGTGGCTGATCGAGGGGCTGCAGAAGGTCGAGACGCTGAAGTTCCTCCACGAGGGCCGCAATATGACGCTGGGGCAGGCGGCGCTGAAGTGGGTGTTGGCCGACCCGATCATCACCTCGGCCCAGCCGAACATCTACAACGTCGAGCAGCTCGAAGAGTTCGCGGCGGCCCCAGACCTGCCGGACCTGACGGCGGCCGAGCTGGTTCGGGTGGCGGAGCTGTACGCGCGCAACTTCGACGTGCAGCCCGTCGCCGTCTGACCGTCGACGCCGGGCAGGCCCTCACCCCGCTTCCGCACGCAGGCTGAGGGCGGATAGGTTCCGGCTGACGTGTACCGCAACCCCATGTACTGCGTGCAAGATGCACTCTCATCCTGAGCTTGCGAAGGATCTCTCCTGCTGGGCGCCAACTGTCGCGTCAGCGGGTGAGATCCTTCGCTTTGCTCGCAGGCCCGCTCTGCTCAGGATGACATGAGGAGTCGAGCGCGGCATGCTGCGTCCGTGACGTGTCGTGACGTGACGTGTCGTGTCGTGTCGTGTCGTGTCGTGTCGTTGCAGGTGTTCCTCCCCCTCTCCCGCGCACCGGCCCGGTGGCCCGACTGGGCTGGGGGGTGAGGGCCTTTCCCGCCGATGCAGGCGCAGCCGGCCGCCAGATCCTCATTCGGCGGGGCCTGACAACGCGGCAGCCGCCCCAGTACACTGCGTCTCGCAGCATGGATGACACACACGGCGAGACCACGATGGTGACGAGGGCGTCACCCGCGTCCGCGGGTGACGCTCGACAGGCCGAGGGTCCGCCATCGATCTCCGTCGTCATCTGCACGAACCGACCGGGTCACCTGCACGACGCAGTCGCCAGCGTCCTGGCCATGCATGAGCCGCCCTTCGATCTTACGGTGATCGCGCAGGGTGGACGGCCCGGCTGGGTGCATGACGATCTCCGCGACTTCGCGGGGGATGCCCGTCTGCGGGTGGTCGAGGACGATGGGTGCGGCCTGTCACGCGCGCGGAACATCGGGATCCGTGCGACGACGGGCAGCCTGATCCTCTTCACCGACGACGACTGTGAGGCCGCGCCAGACTGGATCGCCGCGCACGCCGCCATCTTCATGCAGCAGCCAGCGGTGGGCGTGATCTTCGGGAAGGTCGCGCCGCCCCGCGGGTACGTCGAGTCGGATGGTATGGTCCCGACCTTCGATCCGGTCCAGGAGCGTGGCACGGCGCGCCTGCGCGGGCGGATCGCATTCGGCATCGGGGCCAATATGGCGGTCCGCCGGTCAGCGCTGGAGCGCATCGGCCTGTACGACGAGCAGCTCGGTCCTGGCGGGCCGCTCCAGAGCGGCGACGATTTCGACTTCGCGCTGCGGGCCTCGGCAGCGGGCGTGCGGGTCATCGCCGACGAGCGGCCGGTCATCATCCATGCGGGCGGCGTGCGCCCGGCCGGGGACAGCTCGACGACGCTGTGGCAGCGCGACGGCTTCGCCATCGGCGTGGTGATCGCCAAGCAGGTCCGCATCCGGCATCGCGACGGGGCGATCGCCCTGGTCGGCTTTCTGGGCGGCATCGTGTGGCGCGCGATCCGCCGCGTGCTGCGCCGCAAACGGCCCTACGGACTGAGTATGGCCCTGACCCTGGTCCGGAGTGGCCTGCCGGGGCTGATGGCTGGCTTGCGCCGTCCGCTGTACGGCCAGGGCGCACACGCAACCTACGCCCACCCTGGGTGACCCTGCCCCCCTCGCCGCGCCGGAGAGGGGGTTGGGGGTGAGATCTCCCGGCCTACGAGATGCAGCCGGCCGAGCCGGGGCACCCGCCCGGACGCGGGTTCGGGGGGCCATCGGCGCGGAGCCGGCTGGGAACAGGTCCGTGGCGCACCGCCGCGTACAGCTCCAGGTGATCGCTGGCCGCCCGCGCGATGGAGAAGTGCGTCCGGACGTGCAAGGCCGCCGTCCGCCCCAGGTGTTCCCGCAGCGCGCCATCGGCCACCAGCCGCCCGAGCGCGCGGGCCAGGGCTGGCGGATCGTTCGGCGGGGCGCAGAGGCCGGTCTGGTCGTTGATGACGGCCTCCTCCGGTCCACAGAAGGTGATGACCGGCGTCAGGCCGCGCGCCATCGCCTCCAGCAGCGCGATCGACATCGAGCCGGCCGGGACGGCCAGCGCGAAGATGTCCATCGCGTCCATGAAGGGGAACGGATCGGGGTGAAAGCCGGCGAAGACCACCGAATCGGCGATGCCGAGGTCGGCCGCGCGCCGCTCCAGGCCCGCGCGCAGTGGCCCCTCGCCCACCAGCAGGAGGGTCGCCTGCTGCTCGGCGCGGACCAGCGCGAAGGCGTCGAGCAGCGTCTCCAGCCCCTTCCCCTCGACCAGCCGCACCACGCAGCCGACGACCGGCGCGTCGGTTGGGATGCCAAGCTGCTGGCGCGTCGTGGCGCGATTGGCGGCCTGCTCCCCCGGCTTCGGCTCGACGATGGGGATGCCGTTGAGGATCGAGGCGAACCGGTCCTCGACGGCACCCAGCTTGGTGTAGCGAAGATGGGCGTTGCGTCGCGAGACGGCCACGATGCCGTGGACGATGTGGTCCGTGATCCAGGTGCCGATCTGGTGACGCCGCTTCAGGCCGGGGAAGGGGACGTCGTGATCGGTGTACAGCACCGAGGCGTCGGTCAGCAGGCGCGCCAGCCCGAGCATCGGCATGCCGCCGATGACGTTACCACGGTGCAGGTGCACCACGTCTGGCTGCCAGGAGCGCAGCAAGGGGATGTAACGGGTCAGCAGCCCGCGCCAGTAGCCCAGGCTCGGATACCGTTGTCCACCCGTCCGGTCAGCGTACACGTCGATGCGGTGGACTTTCGCACCGCCGGCCGTGAGGCGGCGCTCCAACACGTCGAAGCGCTTCGCCACTGGTACGATGATCCGCACCTCGATGCCGCGCCCGGCCAGATCGTGCGCCATGTCGCCGCAGAACGACTCCATGCCGCCGATGGCGGTGCTCTGCAAAATGTAGAGTACGCGACGGATCGGCGAGGCGCTGGTGGTGCTGGCAGGCTGTTGGCGGTTCATATACGCTCGGAGTGGAGGGTTCGCTGATGATGCGGGCGACCGGATGATGGTCGCCGTGGGCGCCTGGGCACAACCCCGCGCGCGGCGCGACGCTGCTTCCGGTAGATGAAAACGGGGCAGGATGCTCCGAAGGGTTGCCGGGACAGCACAGTCATGAAACGATTGGCAGCTGCGCCAGGCACCTGCACGGACCGCACGGTCCAGGTCAGCAGACCGTCAAGCACGAGCGCCGACTCCCCGCCAGTCACCTGGACGTCAGTCACCTGGACGTCAGTCACCTGGACGTCAGTCGAGGATGCGCGCCACAACCTCGACGGTCAGCTTCTCCTCGGCCAGCCCCCGGAAGGTGCCCCGGGTGGGCGGGACGTCATTGTAGTCCCGCCCGATGCCCATCTTGACGTGGTAGGTGCTCGCCAGCAGGTTGTTGGTCGGGTCGAAGCCGCGCCAGCCGTGCGTCGGCGTGAACGCCTCGATCCAGGCGTGCGACGCGCCGGCCCCTCGGCTTGGCCCGTGGGCGTCGCCATAGGTCTGTGAGCCGTAGCCCTGTGACTGGGTCATCGTGCCGAGCGCCTGTGTCTGCTGCTGGCCCGAGCGGGACGGCACGATGTACCCGCTGACGTAGCGTGCAGGGATCCCGATGGCTCGGCACAGCCCGATGAGGACGTGCGCGAAGTCCTGGCAGACGCCCGTCCGCCCCTTCAGCACCTCTGGCACGGTGGTGGCGACGGTGGTGACGTGCTGCTCGTACTGGAAGCCGTCGTAGACGAGCGCCATCAGCCCCTGGACGGCCTCGAAGGTTGCATCGGGAGAGACTGGGCGGAACGGCTCGGCCAGCCGCCTCGTTTCGGGGTCGCTCGGCACGATGACCGACGGCGAGAGGTAGTCCGCCAGCTCGGACGGCCCCAGCGCGACGGGACGGTAGTCCGGCAGCGCGAACGGGTCCGTCAGCAGGGTGTCGATGACGCCCCGCGAGACCAGCTCCACGGACTCGTGCGGCCGGGCGATGGTGACGAGGTGCGCGGCGTTCCCGAAGCCGTCGTAGTAGCGACGGATGGCGGCGCTCGGCGTGGCGCGGAGATCGTACTCCTGCCACCGCTGATCGTGGTCGGAACGCGGCCCGAGCCGCACATCCATGACCCCTTCCACGACATGCGTGCCGTAGCTGAGGTGGGTCGTGTGGACGACAGAGACGCGCATCAGACGGCGCTCACTGCTGCTGCTGCTGCGTGGCCATGATCATCGCTGCGCGGGCCACGGCGACCAGCCGCCCGGGCTGCGGCTCGTCCCGGAGGTAGCCGGCCGTCACGTGCTCGGAGACGGTCCGTACGCGCTGCTGGATGTCGTCGAGGAACGGCTCCAGGCCCTCTTCCAGCACCTCGTCCACGGCGGTGTGCCGCAAGCGGGCTTCGAGCAGGCCCAGCGCCCGCACGGCAAGGTCGCCCTTGCCGACCCCCGGCATCCCGACCGTCACCGGCCCGGCGATGGCCTCCAGGGCGGTCATCGCCGATTCCAGGCAGAAGCGGATCGACTGCGGGAACAGCGGGTTCAGCAGCAGGAACTCGATAACGCGAGCCGGCTCGATGCGGAGGGCGTAGTAGTGGCTGTAGGCCTCGGCAGCGCCACAGGAGCGCAGCACGGCGAGCCACCGCACGACGTCATCCTGGCTGGCCGTGGCCGCCTCCTGCAACAGGGGCGCCTGCAGCGTCAGGATGCGCGCCAGCGAGTCGGCCCGCTCCAGCGAGCGGCCCAGGCAGAAGAACAGCCAGGACTCGTTTCGCAGCAGGGTGCTGTCTGCCAGGCCCTGTACGAACCACATGCCGTCTCGGATGCGGCGGTAGAAGGCGTAGGGGTCGTCTTCGGCCTCGGCCATGATGCGGGCCGAGTTGAGGGACAGGTAGACGGTGTTGAGCTGCTCCCACATCTCGGAGGAGATCGACTCACGCACGCCCTGGGCGGCGGCGCGGGCCTTGCGGATGCAGGAGACCAGCGAGCTGCCGTTCTCGGGGGCCAGCGCGAGGTAGTGGCGCACATCGCGCGGGGTCGGCTTTCCGCCTCGCAGGTACGGGCGGCTGCCCTCCGTCCCGAGCAGCGGCAGCCAGAACGCGCCGTCGTCGTCCTGCTCGCCGGCGTCAAGCTCGAAGTGCCAGACCACGTCGATCAGCCGCCCCACGGCGATGGCCCGCTCGACGTAGCGGCTCATCCAGAAGATGTCGTCGGCCACGCGACAGAGCATCAGGCGTCCTCTCTTCTCTCAGCGGCGCCAGCCACGTCCGGTCGGCCAGCCTGCCCGGCAGGCGTCGGCAGGCTCCCCAGCACCCAGGTATCCTTGCCGCCGCCGCCCTGCGACGAGTTGACCACCAGCGAGCCGCGCCGCAGCGCGACGCGTGTCAGCCCGCCCGGCGTGACCTTGACCTCTTTCCCGAACAGCACGAACGGCCGCAGATCGACATGGCGCCCCTCGAAGTGGTCATCGACCCAGCAGGGGTGCCGTGACAGCGCCAGCGTCGGCTGCGCGATGTAGGAACGCGGGTTGGCGAGGATCTGCTGGCGGAACTGCTCGCGCTCGGCGGCGGTCGAGTGGGGCCCGATCAGCATGCCGTAGCCGCCGCTCTCGTTGACGGACTTGACCACCAGCTCGCCCAGGTGCTCCAGGATGTACTGGCGCTCGTCGTCCTCCGAGGCGAGGTACGTCTTGACGTTCGGGATGATCGGGTCTTCGCCCAGGTAGTACTGGATGATGCGGGGAACGTAGGCGTAGATCGCCTTGTCGTCCGCCACGCCGGTGCCGATGCCGTTGGCAAGGCTGACGCGCCCGAGGCGGTAGGTTGCCACCAGCCCGGCCACCCCGAGCAGCGAGTCCGGCTTGAACGTGAGCGGGTCCAGGAAGTCGTCGTCCACGCGGCGGTAGATCACGTCCACGCGCCGCCGGCCGCGCGTGGTGCGCATGTAGATGGTGGCGTCGTCCACGAACAGGTCGGAGCCGTGCACCAGCTCGACGCCCATCGCCTTCGCCAGGAAGACGTGCTCGTAGTAGGCCGAGTTGAAGACGCCCGGCGTCAGCACCACCACGTTCGGCTCGTCGACGACGGGCGGCGCGATCGCCAGCAGCACTTCGAGCAGGTCCTGGGGGTACTGCTCGACGGGCCGCACGTCGTACGTCTGGAAGATCTGCGGCCAGGTGCGCTTGAGCACGCGGCGGTTCTCGACGAGGTACGAGACACCCGAGGGGGTGCGGAGGTTGTCCTCCAGCACGTAGAACGCGCCGCTGGCGTCCCGCACGAGGTCGCTGCCGACGACGTGGGTGTAGACGCCGAGAGGTGGATCGACGCCTCGGAACTCACGGCGGTAGCCGGATGCGCCGAGCACCAGCTCCCACGGCACCACGCCGTGTTCGAGGATGTGCTGGTCGTGGTAGATGTCGTGCAGGAAGAGGTTGAGGGCGCGAACCCGCTGCTCAAGCCCGCGCTCGATCTGTGACCACTCGTCCGGGGTGATCATGCGGGGCACAAGGTCGAACGGCATGATCTTCTCGATGCCCTCGGCCCCCTGGTTCACCGCGAAGGTGATGCCCCGCGCCTGGAACGAGCGGTCCGCCGCCTGCTGTCGCCGCGCCACATCGGCCGGCCCGAGCGTCGCGAGCCGGCGGGCCAGCGCCGTGTAGTGCGGCCGGACGCGGCCCGGCCCGGCGAACATCTCGTCCCAGAAGCCGCTCGGGTCGTAGGGCGGCATCTCGGGAGACATGCCGTCGGTCTGACGGGGATCAGCGGGAACCGAGGTCATCGCGCCAGCCTCAAGCAGCAGATTCCTTCCCGGCCGCCGCAGCCCGTGCGGCCGTCCAGACCGTGCCGTCCTCGTACTCGACCTCGATGATCTCGGCCTGCTTGCTGGGAGAGAGCCGCCCGGTGGCCGGCCCGACGAACGTGCCGGAGGTCGGCGCAATGTCGGCGTAGTCCCGCCCCACGGCCACCGTGATGTAGTTCAGGCCGGCCCGCCGATGGTGCGTCGGATCGAACGCGAGCACCTCGGGGATGCCGTGCTCGTTGGCATCGTCCACCAGCGCCTCGACCCAGGCGTGCGGCGCACCCTCTCCGAGCAGGTGCCCTGAGACGTAGCGGGCGGGGATGCCGACCAGCCGCAGGACCGCCAGCATCATGTGGGCGTAGTCCTGGCAGACGCCCCGCCCCAGGTGGAGCGCCATCGCGGCCGGTGTCTGCACGCCGGTCACGCCGATCTGGTAGGTGATCGCCTGGGCGGCCCAGGTGTGTACCCGTTCGGCCAGATCGACCTGCCGCAGCCCGCGCTCATCCATGCGCGCGGCCACGTTCCGCAGACTGATGTCCGGGGCCGTCAGGGCGGTCGGATCGAGGTAGACGCCGTCTTCCCAGGACTGGGCCAGCAGGATGCCGGGGTGCTGGCGCGGATCGGCCTGCCGCTCGACGCGGTACGCTGCCGTGAACGCCAGCGACTCCTCGACGCGCGTGGCCCGCATGCGGCCGACGCGGTTCCCGAAGACGTCTTCCTGCCAGGTCAGCACGGCGCCCTCGGCCCCGGCGACGGTCAGCTCCTGTTCGAGCAGCCGCTGATCGCCGTGGCGCTCGCGGGGGACCATCACCAGCCGCTGGCGGATCGAGGAGACGGGCGCGCTGTAGGCGTAGGTGTAGCGCTGATGGACGGCGTAGACGGCCCGGCGGGCTCGTGGCCAGTCCACCGACCGCCAGTCGAGCTCCTGTCCTCTGGGCACGCCCGCGCCTTCCGATGTCCGCATCCTGCGCCTCGCTCAGCCCCGAGCCGGCCCGGAGGCCAGCGCAACCTCTGGGCTGCTCTCGTCATGATGGGCATGCTCGGCGGCCACGCCGCCGGACGACATCCCGTTGAACCGTGATACTGTCTCAACGGAGACCGTGCCCGGTGGCGGGACGGGGATCGGCGGCAGGTCGAGCGCCATCTCGGCCACCACCGGCGGCTGGTTGGTCGGCTGGCCCTGCTCGTCGATCTCGTCGGCCCAGACTACCATACTCGTCAACGCGGCGGAGCCGTAGGCCGTCGAGAGGGCCACGTCCACGGCGTCCCGCCCATGCGCGATCTTGACCCGTCCGATGCGGGGCGTGTTGTGGCGCGCGTCGAAGGTGTACCAGCGGTCGCCCAGGTACGCCTCGAACCAGGCGTGGAAGTCCATCGGGATGTCTGGCGGCTCGACGGCGATATCGGGGAAGTAGCCGAACGTGTAGCGGGCAGGGATGTTGAGCGTGCGGCAGAACGCAACGCTGAGTTGTGCGAAGTCGCGGCAGACGCCCTTCCGCTGTTGGTAGACGTCCAGCGCCGTCGTGGTGGGGCCGCTGCTGCCGTAGCCGTACTCGATGTGCTGGTGGACCCAGTCGCAGACCGCCTGGACGCGCGCCCAGGTCGGCGGGGTGTCTCCGAACAGCCTCCAGGCGTCATCCAGCAGCAGGTCGGACTCGATGCAGCGGCTGGGCAGCGTGAACGCCAGCGTCTCGTCCGGCAGCGCCTGCACGGGCACGAGCGGCGCGTCTGGCCTCACGAGATCCGGCTCCGAGCTGACCTCGACCACGGCATCGTACCGAATGAGCGAGCCGCCGGCCGGCAGCATCAGCCGCCAGCAGGGGTTGCCGAAGCTGTCCTGGTACTCGCGCAGCCGGAACTGTGGCTCCGTCCACTGGGATTCGTACAGCGTCCGGTGCTCGGCATCAGGACGGGCCCGCACCAGCACCAGCATGGGCACGGGCGCCGGGGTCTGGTAGCGAAACTCGCAGCCTACTCGTACACGCATCGTGGTTCTCACCGGTTCCTGGCAGGAGGATCCCCAGGTCTGCCGGGCAACGGCGATCCTGGACACCAGGGTACAAAGCAACCGGCGTGCCGAACACGGTCAGGCCGCACAAAACGCTGCGCGGTTTTGTAGACGATGTGTGCAGACGAGCAGGCAGAGCGCTCTTGCTGGCTGTCGCCTGGTTGCGTCAGGCGTTCTTGACGACCACCGCTTCGAGGATGTCGGCGGCGTCCTCACACTTGTCCGTCGCCTCCTCGATCTTCTCGAGGATCTCCTTCCAGCGCATGAACTCGAACCAGTCGTCGCGCTCGCGGACGAGCCGGGTCAATGCGTTGCGAAGGACGCGGTCGGCCTCGTTTTCCAGGCGGTTGATCTCGACGGTGTACGCCTTGATGCGTGGGTAGTGCTTCTTGTCCCGGAGCAGCGGCATCGCCTCGACCATCTGCTCGGCGGACTGCACCAGCAGCTTGGCCAGCAACTGCACCTCCGGGATGGGGGTCTGCACCTCGTAGAGGAGCAGGGCGTCCGCCGCGTCCTCGATCCAGTCCGTGACGTCGTCGATGGCGCTGACCAGGGCGCGGATCTCGTCGCCTTCGAGCGGCGTGATGAACGTGCGTGAGAGCAGGTTCAGCGTCTCGTGCACGATAAAGTCGCCCTGGTGCTCCAGCTCGGTGATGTTGAGGACGCGGCCCTCGGCATCCCGGTAGTCGTGTAAGAGGTCGGACAGGGCGCGCGCGGCGTCGCGGGCCGTGACAGCCCCCTTCTCGAACCAATCAAAGAAGCCGCGTTCGGCCGGGAGTATCTGGAACGGCGACATGCCCGCCTCCGGTGCAATGCTTGCCAGCAGGGAGAGTGTACCGGCCGGTGGACACCGTTGATCGAACCGGGCGATACACCAGTATCACCAGACGGTGGACATCGCTACCAGGGGCGGCCGGCGACGTGCAGACTGCCTGGGGAGCGCGCATGATGAAGCTTGACGAACGACCGCGGTAAGGGCCCTCACCCCCCGCCCCCCTCTCCCGCGCACAGGGAGAGGGGGAGGCCCACGAGACTGTCGTTCCTCCCCCTCTCCCGCGCACAGGGAGAGGGGGGCGGGGGGTGAGGGCCTCCCGGCTGGCGCATGGACTACCTGGTTATTTCTTCAAACGCCATTGAGCCCCGACCGCTCGCTTGACCGCGTTTCGGGAACACCAATGAACATGCACGTGCCCTGCCAGGGGCCAGCCTGCGCCGCCGCGTCTGACCCTGTCCTCATGGGACGCTCGCAGGAGCGGATGGCCGCGGGGCACTTGCCAGGAGCCGTGCTTCCGAGTACAAGAGAGCGACGCGCCCCCGCCCCACGCGCGGACGCGGCAGCCGGGCTCCGTCAGCGGCGACACCTGACCGGCGACGTGACCCAGATCGCACCACGCTTAGGAGGGACTGCATGGCGCGTCAGAAGCGATCCGGTTCCACACGGCAGCGGCGTGGAGAGGCCGCGGCGCCGAGCCGTCCGGTCGGCCCGGACACGCTGCTCGAACGGCTCTTCAAGCTGACGGCACGCGGCACCGACGTGGCCACCGAAGTGCGTGCGGGCCTGACCACCTTCATGGTGATGAGCTACATCATCGTCGTGAATGCCGGCATCATCAGCACCGGCGCCGCCATCGCCGGGCAGAACGTGACGTTTTCCGCGCTGGTCACCAGCACCTGCCTCGTGGCTGGCTTGATGTGCGCCGCGATGGGGCTGGTGGCGAACCTGCCCTTTGCGATGGCCCCGGGGATGGGCCTCAACGCCGTGGTGGCGTTTCAGCTCATGGTCGGCATGCAGTACAGCTTCTCGGAGGCGATGGGGGTCATCGCTCTCGAAGGCATCATCATCACGATCCTTGTGCTGACCGGGCTGCGTCAGGCGATCATCCGTGCGCTGCCGGTGCCGCTCAAGCTCGCCATCGGGGCGGGCATCGGGCTGTTCCTGTTCGCCATCGGGGCGTACGAAGCGGGCCTGTTCGTCGTGCCGCTCGGGGCGACCCAGGGCGGGACCGTGCCACCGCCAACGGCCGGCGCGCTTGGCAACTTCCTGGCGCCGCCGACGCTCTACGCCGTGTTCGGCCTGGTGCTGACGGCGGTGTTGATGCACCAGCGGGTGCATGGCGCGCTGCTGATCGGCATCCTGCTGACGACGGCCGTCGGGATCGTGGTGCACCTGACGCTGAGGGTGCCGCTTTCGGTGATCCCTGACAAGCTGCAGCTTCCGTCCCAACTGATCAGCGTGCCGGACCTCAGCAACTTCGGGAGCGGCATCGTCGGGTTGAGCTTCCTGGGGCGTGGCGGGGCGAACGCGCTGCTGGCCGGCCTGCTGGCGACGCTCTCGATCATGCTGAGCGACTTCTTCGACACGGCGGGGACGTTCACCGCGCTCGGGACCGAGGCCGGGCTGGTGGACGACAACGGCAACCTGCGCGAGAACGAGGACAAGGCGTACCTGATCGACTCCATCGGGGCGCTGGCGGGGGGCGTCTTCGGCTCCTCCAGCGCGACGACGTACATCGAGAGCGGCGCGGGCATCGCCGAGGGGGGCCGGACCGGCCTGACGACGGTGGTCGTGGCGATCCCGTTCCTGCTGGCGATGCTGCTCAGCCCGATCTTCGCGGTGGTGCCGCAGGAGGCGACGGCCGGCGCGCTGATGATCGTGGGGCTGCTGATGATGGCGGCGACGGCCGCCGAGATCCCCTGGAAGAACCTGGCAGTGGGGCTGCCGGCGCTCTTTGCGCTGATGATGATGCCGCTGACCTGGAGCATCACGAACGGCATCGGGGCGGGGGTGATCCTGTACACGCTGCTGAACGCGCGGGCGGCGGCGCTGCCGTTGTGGATCGTGTCGGCAGCGTTCGTGGTGTACTTCGTGATCGGCACCAGGTAGCGGCGAGGGTTCTGGGTGTCGGGTTTCAGGTGTCAGGGTTCGAGTTTTGGGGCGGGGTAGGAGCATCGCCGCCGCGATCCCTGAAACCCTGAAACCCAGAACCTGAAACCGGGCGCGCAGTGGGCAGTTGGCGTGTTTGCCTGCTATACTCCTGGGTTGTTCGCGCTGCTCGTGGTTGGGGCTGCAAGCGCCGCCCAGGATCGCGAAAGAACCACATACCAGCACCATTAGCTGGGGCCGGCTGACCACCAGTGCTGCCTGAAGAGTTTCAGGCGGGGCCGCCTTGGGGTGGTGCTTTTTCGTTGCCCGTTTTCAGGCCGGGGTCTGCCGTCTGAGCATGCGGGCATGCGACACGGGCGGGAGTGACTGAGAATCTCGATGATCGGGCTGATGAGGATGCACGTGAAGCAGCAGGGTGCGGCCGGCACGGAGGCGGGCCAATGAGTCGTCCGTTGAATCCGTGGCCGACGCCGAACCGGCTCTGGCTGTCAGCGGGGGCTGCCGAGGGCACGACCGAGCTGAACGCCTTTGACAACGCCTTGCTTGACGCGGGCATCGGCAATCTGAACCTGATCAAGGTCAGCAGCATCGTGCCGGAAGGGGCGGAGTTTCTGGAGATCCCCCCGAAGATCACGCCTGGATCGCTGGTCCCGTGCGTGTACTCGGTGATGCACAGTGATACGGCAGGCGAGACGGTCTGCGCGGCGTTGGGTATTGGAATCGGGAGAGACAGCCACGGGATGATCTTCGAGTATCACGCCAACTCGCGCGAAGTCGCGGAACGCGTCGTGCGGGGGATGGTCGAAGAGGGATTCGCGCGGCGAGGTCTTCCGCTGGAGCGGGTGACGGTCACGCTCGCCGAGCACCGAGTCGAACGACTCGGCTGCGCGGTTGCGGCTGTCGTTCTCTGGTGGGGGTAACTGAACGTGAAGAGTGTCGGTCGGCATCTGGTCCTCGAGCTGTGGGGTTGTGAGAATCTCAATTCCCCAGAGATCGTCGAACGGGCCTTGTTGGATATCGTGGAAGCGCTCAGCCTGACGCTCCTCAGCCTCAACGTGCATCCGTTCAGTCCAATTGGCGTGACTGGCGTGGCGATTGTGTCCGAGTCCCATGTGGTGATCCACACCTGGCCGGAGCTGGGCTACGCTGCCGTGGACGTGTTCACCTGCGGCGAGCAGCGCGATCCTGATGATGCTGTGCCGATCCTGCGGGAGCACTTCTCGCCGGAGCGCATCCAGATCATGGAGATGACGCGGGGGCTGGTCGGTGTCTGAGGCCACCCCATCATCAGGCCAGCCGTTCGCCAGCACGACCCGTGTTGGCGACGGGCTGGTCTTCGCGGAAGTCTCGCGGAGCGGCTTCCAGCAGCGCTTTCACCTGAAGGCCCACCTCTGGGAGGGCCGCTCCGAGTACCAGCACGTCGAGATCGTCGACACGGTGGCGTTTGGCAAGGCGCTCGTCCTGGACGACGCGATGCAGACCACCGAGGCTGACGAGTTCCTGTACCACGAGCCGCTGGTGCACATCCCGCTGCTGGCCCACCCGAACCCGCGCCGGGTGCTGGTGGTCGGCGGGGGCGACGGCGGCGCGTTGCGGCACGTCCTGCTGCATGCGTCCATCGAGAAGGCCGTGATGGTCGAGATCGACGAGCTGGTGGTGCGGGCCTGCCAGGAGTGGCTGCCGTCGCTGGCAGGCGGGGCGTTCGAGCACCCGCGCGCCGAGCTGATTATCGGGGATGGCCTCGCGTACATGCGGGACGTGTCGGAGCCGTTCGACGTGATCCTGGTGGACTCGACGGACCCGGTCGGGCCGGCCGAGGGGCTGATCTCCGAGGAGTTCTACCGTCTGGCGTTCGGGGCGCTGTCGGAGCACGGCATCTTCGCGATGCAGACCGGCTCGCCGCTGCTGATGCGAGATGAGCTGGAGAGCGCGGCCGGGCGGATGAGCAACGTCTTCCCGATCGTGCGGACCTACCTGGGGCATGTACCGGCCTACCCGGGCGTGCTCTGGAGCTGGACGGCCGGCTCCAAGTCGCTCGACCCGAGCGAGCCGCGTCGGACGCCGCCGGCCGGGCTGCGCTTCTACACGCCAGACGTGCACCGCGGCGCGTTCGCGCTGCCGCCGTACCTTGCCGCGTCCTCCGAGGGAGCCGACCATGCCGCTGCAGGCGCCGCCACCCGAGGCCCGATTCTGGGGTAGCGGCTCCGAGCAGGGCGCACGCTCCTTCCTGTTTGGGGCGCCGCTCGACCTGACCGGTTCCGGACGCCTCGGGACCGGCCAGGCGCCGTCGGCCGTCCGCCGGGCCTCCCACAACATCGAGAGCTACAGCCCGCGCCAGGACGCCGACCTCGCGGACTGTGGCTTCGCTGACCTGGGCGATCTCCGATTGGACGGCCTCGCGATGGAGGCTGCGCTCACGGAGATCGAGCGGCAGGCGGCCCTGGTGCTGGCAAACGGTGTGCCGATCGTGGTCGGTGGCGAGCACACCATCGCGCTGGCGATTGGCCGCGCCGTCAAGCAGCGCCATCCCGATGCGCTGATCGTCTCGCTGGATGCCCACCTCGACCTTGCCGACGAGCTGAACGACCTCAAGGTGGCGCACGGCACCTGGGTCTGTCGGCTGGGCGAGGAGCTGGGCGACTACGAGGATTTCATCATGCTCGGGATGCGCTCCGGCACGCGCGACGAGTGGCAGCGCTCGCTGGGGTGCCGGTGGGTCTCGCCTGAGGTCATCCTGCCCGATCACCTTCGGGCCGTTGTCGCTGACCGCCCGATCTACCTGAGCGTGGACATCGACGTGCTGGACCCGTCGGCCGCGCCCGGAACGGGCACGCCGGAGCCGCCGGGGATCACCTCGCGGGAGCTGTTCAGCTTTCTGTACAGCCTGCGCGGGCTGAACGTGGTCGCGATGGACGTGAACGAGATCCTGCCGGAGGTCGACCCGGCCGGTATCACGGCGATCACCGGGGCAAAGCTGATCCGCGAGGCGGCGATCCAGCTCGGGCGGTGAGGGCCGTCACCGCCTGGTGAGGGGCGGCTGGCGCCTCATGCTGTTCAGCTTGGCACGCGTCGCGCTTCGGTGCCACGAGCGTCAGCGAGTGGACCCGAATGGCGAAGGTTTGACTCGCTGACGCTCGCGGTGAGGATGGCGTCCTCTCTGAACGGCACTGGCGGCTCATTGGCGGCTAACGTCCGGGCCGTCTCGTGGAGTTACTCTCCGCTCCAGGCGGCGCCCCAGGCCGCCTTGCGCGCCAGCCGGAAGCCTTCGCGGTCAGACTTCGTGACAACGCGAGTGTCCAGGCCGTCGGGCGTGCAGAGCGAGAGCTCGATCAGGCGGGGGCGCACCCGCGGATGACGGATGATCCGTGCAGGCGCCGGGGCGACGGGCGTGTGCGAGACGGCGATGTAGGCGTACTTCTCGTCCTCGTAGCCGAGCGCACCGCCTTTGGCCGCCCGGTGCCCGGCCGTGCGTGCGAGCCGCGCCGAGAAGTGGCACCAGTCGCCCGTGACGACGGGGCAGGGAGCGTCGTGGGGGCACGGCGCAACCACATGGCCGCCCTCGCCGACGAGCAGGGCGCGGGCGTCGCGGACCCGGGCGAAGCCGGCCGGGGTGCCCGGCTCGATGATGAGGGTGACGCCGCCCGGTGTGGTGGCCTCGTGGGCCAGCGCGACGGCCTCCGTGAGACGCTCCGGCGGCAGCTCGCCCAGGACGTAAGCCAGCATGACGAGGTCGAACGGCGCGCCGGCCTCGGCAAGCAGGCCATCAGACACCGCCGCGAGGTCGGCGTGGAGCCACGCGGCGTCTCGCATGGCGGGTGCTGGCGCTGAGGCGGCGAGTCGTCTGCCCAGCGCCAGCATCCGCGGCTCGGCTTCCAGCGCCACGGTCCGTTCGACAGAAGACCAGCGTGCGACGGCAGCCCAGAGGGCCGTGCCCGGCCCGGTGCCGAGATCGAGCAGCGTTCGGGGCTGCCAGCCTGGCCGCTGCTCCCCCACCGCGGCGAGGGCGGCGCCGACGGCGGCGAACGTGGCCGGCAACCGGGCAGCGAGATAGGCCAGCACGTCGGCCTGCGTCCGAGCGACGGGTCCACCTCGTGATCGCGGATGAGGATCGCGATAGCGCGCCGTCAGGGCTGCCCTTGCGCGCGCAAGGTCTGGCGGCGAGACCTCGGCCAGGAGCGCATCGACGGCGTCCGCCAGGGCCGGCGGCAGGGCTGCGCTCATCTCCCTGCTGACCGTTGCGGCGGGCATGCAGGGGATCGGTCAAGCTCAGGTGGTGTCAGGCGCGATGGCATCGGCGGATGCTACCACGCCTGTCAGTGCCGATTCCCCCGTGCCAGCGCGGATGCGACCTTTTCCAGCAGGGCGTCGAGGTCGAACGGCTTGGTCAGCACCTCGATGCCGTAGCGTTCCAGCAGCTCCTCGTGGGCCTGCAGCTCGCGGATCGCCGCCGAGCAGACGATCAGCGGGATCTGCGCGGTCTTCGGATCGAGCGTCAGACACTCCAGAATCGCCCAGCCGACGTCCTGCCCTTCGATGCGGATGTCGAGGATCACGAGGTCCGGCTGCCGCTCCTTCACGAACTGGTAGGCGTGGTTGCCTTCGCGGCAGACCTCGACGTTGTACCCCTCGATGTCGGTGAGCAGCTCGCTCATCAACGACAGGAAGTCCGTATCGTCGTTGATGACGATGACGCGGGGCCGGCCCTCGGTCCTGGTGCTCCCGCTGCGTGTCATGCTGGTGCTTCTCCGTGTCAGGCTCCGACAGCTCGTCAGGCGTGCGTGGTCCGGCGCGACACTCGGACAATGCAGCGCGACGCCGGGGCGACCTACCCCCAGACCTGCGCTGCCAGACCCGGGCCTATACTGCGTGTGCGTCCTGCCGGGCCGAGATGCAGCCCCACGGACACATGACGCCCACAACGCACGAATCGGACCCAGCGTGTGCAGCCGGTTCTTTGGTGACGTACAGAATCGGCTGCCGCGCAACGTGGCGCGCTCGGAGGCGACATGGCCTTGCTTTTCCTCAACGGCACGGTGATCGACGGCCAGGGTGGCCTGATCGAGGATGGGGCGCTGCTGGCCGGGGGCGGCCGGATCGAGGCGGTCGGGCCGACGACGGCGCTCGAAGCGCGGCGCAGCGACGATGGCGTGCAGGTCATCGACCTCGACGGCCGGACGCTGCTGCCAGGGCTGATTGACACACACGTCCACCTGGCTGGCGGCGACTTCGCGCCGAATCGTGAGTCGGACCCTATCGGGCTGGCGGCGCTGCGGACGGCGCCGGTGGCACACCGCACCTTGATGGCTGGCTTCACGACGATCCGCGTGGCCGGCTCGCGCGACTTCCTGGATGTCGATCTGCGGGACGCCATCAACGAGGGCGCGATCCTCGGCCCCAGGATCCTGGCGAGCGGGCGCGGCCTGACCACGACCGGGGGCCACTACTACAACTGGTGCGCCGTCGAGGTGGATGGGGTTGACGCCGTGCGGAAGGAAGTTCGCCAGCACATCAAGCGTGGCGTGGACAGCATCAAGCTGATGCTCTCGCCGGGCATCGCCACCGAGGGTGCGGACGTCAGCACCGAGCAGTTCGCGCTCGACGAGGTCCAGGCGGCGGTCTACGAGGCCCACAAAGTGGGCAGGAGTGTCCTGAGTCACGCCATCGGGATCGGTGGCATCCGCAACGGCGTCGAAGCCGGCGTGGACTCCATCGATCACGGGCACTACCTGGACGAGGAGCAGGCTCACAGAATGAAGGCAAAGGGCATCTACCTGGTGCCGACCTTCGGGCCGACCCACTACTACGTGCACAAGCGGCAGGCTGAGCCGTGGCGCATCGCGCGGGCCGAGCAGGTCGAGCCGATCCACGCGGCAGCGTTCAAGCTCGCACTCGACATCGGAGTGCCGATAGCGCTGGGGTGTGACTGCGGGGCGCAGTCCAGGATGCCGAACGGCGAGAACGCGCTGGAGATCGAGTTGATGGTGCAGAACGGGATGACGCCGATGGCAGCGATCCTGGCGGCGACCCGTGAGGCGGCTCGGCTGACCAGAATCCTGCCAGCGGTCGGCACGCTGGAGCCGGGCAAGGCGGCCGACCTGATCGTCGTGGAGGGCAGCCCGCTTGACGATATCAGCCGGCTGCGGACGGGCATCCGGATGGTGGTGCAGGGCGGACAGGTGCGCCGAGATGATCTCGGGCTGGCCAGGGGCTGACAGGGGTGGGAGCGGGCATGGGCGAGCGCGGCGGCGAATCGGGGATCCAGGTGCGGCGGATTCGTGCGGACGAGGTGGCCGACTTCAAGGCGTTCCGGCTGCGCGCGCTGGCCGATGCGCCAGACGCCTTCTCCACGACGCTCGCCCAGGCCGAGGCGATGCCCTGGAGCAGCTGGGTGGACCGGGTGACACGCGGGGCGGCCGGTGAGGAGTCCGTGCTGCTGGTGGCCGAGGACGCGGTGACTGGGGCGTGGCTGGGGATCACCGGCAGCTACGTTGAGCCACACCAACCAGAGACGGCGCACGTCGTGTCGGTGTGGACGGCCCCCGAGGCCCGGCGGCGCGGCGTGGGGCTGGCGTTGCTGGCGGCGGCGCGAGAGTGGGCGCGGACGCGCGGGATGTCCGAGCAGCGGCTGTTCGTGTCGAATACCAACGACAGCGCTCGCATGCTGTACGAGCGGGCCGGGTTCCGCCTGACCGGCCGGACCGAGCCGTACCCGAACGATCCGGCCCTGCACGAGCAGGAGATGCAGGCGCCGGTGTAGCCTCCCCTGTGAGCGCGGTACACTCAGCGAGAGAGCGACAACGGCGTCTGAGTGACAGGACAGGGGAGCGCAGCATGACGGCCCAGCAGAGTGAGTTCGAGCAGAAGGCCGCACCGATCCGGGCCGCCTACCTGAGGCCGCGAGGTGAGAGGCCGGCCTCGACGGCGCGCGGCCTGCATCATATGGCGCTGATCTGCAGCGATGTCGAGCGGACCATTCAGTTCTACCAGGGCGTGCTCGGGTTTCCGCTGATCGAGCTGATGGAGAACCGCGACTACAAGGGATCGTCGCACCTGTTCTTCGACATCGGGAACGACAACCTCCTGGCGTTCTTCGACTTTCCCGGGCTGGGGCTCGCCCCGATTATTGAGACCATCGGGGCGGTGCAGCACATCGCGATCTCGGTGGCGCCGGAGCCGTTCGAGACGCTGAAGGCGAAGCTCGAAGAGCAGGAGATTCCGTACATCGGGCCAGATCGCGGCGCGGACAACTCGCTCTATTTCAAGGATCCGGACGGTATCCAGATCGAGTTGATCCGCGAGCCGCTGGTGGTCATGGAAGGGCGTCCGCTCGGCGAGTGAGCGGCGCGGAACGTTCGACGCCTGGCAGCCCGCCCTGTCACCATCATTGTCAGGAACCACCGGATGTTGGGATGGGGGCGACTGTTGCCGAGGCGGCTGGCGTATCTGGGTGTAGTGGCGTCCGTGCTCTTGACCGCGTGCAGCCTTCCTGGCCTGGGCGCCCGCCCGGCGCCGACCGTCGCGCCGCCACCGCCGACGATGACTGCGCCTGCCCCGCCGACCAGCCCGCCCGCGCCGACGGCGGCCCCAGCAAAGCCGACGTCGCCGCCGGCTCCCCCGACCACCGCGTCCGCACCGACTGCAGCGCCCGCCTCGCCGGCCGCTGCGAAGCCGGCCGCCACAGTCTCGCCGGGGGCGCTCGGCTGCCAGTACGCCCCCGCCCAACGGCTGGCCCAGGCCCAGGATCGGGCGATCAAGGAGGCCTCGGCGCTGGTGGCGAGTCAGCGCTGGCCGGGGGTCTACTGGACCCTCAACGACTCGGGGAACAGCCCGACGCTCTACGCCCTGGACGACGAGGGCCGGAATCGTGGCAGCTTCCGCGTCTCCGGCGCTGAGAATGAGGACTGGGAAGCGCTCCAGCTTGGGCCGGGCAAGGACGGCGCGCCAGCGCTGTACATCGGGGACATCGGGGACAACGACCGCAAGCGCAAGGAGATCACGATCTACCGCGTGTCCGAGCCAGAGCCGTTCCCGCTCAACGCGAAGGCCAGCAGCGGGCGGACCGACGACGCCGAGGCGTTCACCCTGACCTACCCTGACAGCGCCCACGACGCCGAAGCGCTGCTGATCCACCCGAGGACCGGCGAGCTGCTGATCGTGACCAAGGAGCACATCGGCCGAGCGATAGTCTATCGTCTGCCGGTCCCGCTGGAGCCACGCAAGAAACTGATGCTCGAACGGGTGGCGAACCTGGACATCAGTGATGCTGGCGTCAAGGTGGATGTGGTGAACGACGGCGCAGTGGCCCCGGACGCCAGTCGCGTCGTGATCCGCACCTACGGCAGCAGCCTGGAGTACGACGTTCCGCCAGACGCCACGCTGGCCAGTATCTGGAACAGCAAGCCGCGCGTCTCCAGGCTGAACGATGGCGTGCAGTCTGAAGGGGTGACCTACCGGGCGGACGGCAAGGCGCTGATCACCATTGGCGAGGGGACCCCCGCGCCGATGTTCCAGATGGTCTGGGGCTGCGGCTGACCCGTTCGCGGGTAGGGCTGATCGGTAGGTACGCAGCCCGGCACGCCGCCTGCTGCATCCGAGGCGGCGCTCTCCGGCAACTATAATCCTGGTGGCCGGGAAGCGGCCGACAGGAGGCACTGATGCACGTCTTGCTCACCGAGGAACAGGAGCTGTTCAGGCGCACGGTGCGCGAGTTCGCCGAGCGTGAGATCGCTCCCGTGGCCGCTGAGCACGACGAGCAGGAGACGTTTCCCACCGCGACCGTCCGGATGATGGGGAAGCTCGGACTGATGGGCCTCACCCTGCCCGAGGAGTACGGCGGCCAGGGCGGCGGCACAGTCGAGTACGCCCTGGCGATGGAAGAGATCGCCCGGGCCGACGCCTCGCACTCGGTGGTGCTGACGGTGCAGTCGTCGCTGGTCTGCGAGCCGATCCTCAAGTACGGCACCGACGAGCAGAAGAACGACTATCTGAAACGGCTTGCCAGCGGCGACCTGATCGGCTCGTTCTGCCTCAGCGAGCCGCAGTCCGGCAGCGACGCCCGCAACATGCAAACGACCGCCTCCCGGGACGGCGACTACTACGTGCTGAACGGGACCAAAAACTGGATCTCGAACGGCGGCGAGTCCGGCCTGTACCTGGTGTTCGCGCGGCTGACCGGCGAGGACGAGGACGGCACGCGGACGGCGGCGTTCCTGGTCGAGTACTGGCGCTTCGGCATCCGTTGCGGGCCGAAGGAGAAGAAGCTTGGGATTCGCGCCTCGGCCACGACCCAGGTCTTCCTGCAGGATTGCCGCGTGCCGGTCGGCAACATGCTGGGCGCGCCGGGCGACGGCTTCAAGATCGCGATGACCTCGCTCGATGGCGGGCGGATCGGCGTGGCGGCCCAGGCGCTCGGCATCGCGCAGGCGGCCTTCGACGCCGCCGTGGCTTACGCGCAGGAGCGGCAGGCGTTCGGGCAGCCGATCTCGGAGCTGCAGGCGATCCAGTTCATGCTGGCCGATATGCAGGTCCGCATCGAGCAGTCTCGCTCGCTGGTGTACCAGTCAGCCGTGCTCAAGGCGAAAGGGCAGGCGTACGCCAAAGCCTCGGCGATGGCGAAGCTCTCGGCGTCCGAGACGGCGATGTGGGTCACCACGAAGGCGATCCAGATCCACGGCGGCTACGGCTACAGCCGCGAGTACGCCGTCCAGCGCTACTTCCGCGACGCCAAGATCACCGAGATCTACGAGGGCACCTCGGAGATTCAGCGGCTGGTCATCGCACGCAGTATCCTGCGTGGCGAGCGTCCGCTGAAGGTGGCGGCGGATGCCGAGGAGACGGCGGCCGACGTGCCCGAGACGCTGGAGACGAAGACCCCGACCATCGTGCTGCCGCCGACGCCCGAAGAGGAGCGGCAGATGCGCGCGCCGCGGAAGCTGCATCACGTCGCGGTGGCCGTGGACAACCTGGACGAGGCGCTCAAGTATTACCGCGACATCCTGGGCCTGGACGAGATCACCACGATGACGCTGGATGATCGCGGGCTGAAGGTTGGGTTGATCAAGGCCGGGCCGTCCGAGATCGAATTGCTGGAGCCGCTCCACGACGATTCGACGGTTGCGCGGTTCCTGGACCGGCGCGGCCCGGGCCTGCACCACATCTGCTTCGAGGTCGAGGACGTCGAGAAGTCGATGCGGTACTACGAGGGCAAGGGGGCGACGTTCATCGACCCGGTGCCGCGTCCGGGAGCGGTCGGGCTGGTGTCGTTCATGCCGCCGGTGCTGGCGGATGGCGTGCTGGTGGAGCTGGCGCAGACGAGTGGCTACGAGCTGCCCACGCCCGAGGGCGAAGCTGAGGCCGTTGCTGAAGAGCAGCCGCCGGTCGTCATCACCAGGCCGATCATCCGAGGCGCGGGCGGGTACACGCGGGCCGGCCTGATGGCAGCGCAGCCGGTGCAGCCGAAGCCGGCCCCCGAGTCCGCGTCGGCCTCCGACGAGGCCGAGGCTGCAACGGTCATCACGCAGCCGATCGTTCGCGGAGCGGGCGGCTACACGCGGCCCGGACTGACGGCGCAGCAGCCGGTGGGCGCGCCGGTAGCTGCGCCCGCCGAAGCCGCCGTGCCCGCCGAAGCCGCTGCATCTGCTGAGACCGCGCCGAGCGCCGAAGCCGCTGCATCTGCTGAGACTGCGCCGAGCGCCGAGGCCGCTGCGAGCACTGAGGCCCCTGTGAGTGCTGAGGCCGTGGACGACGAGACGCCGACGGTCACGATCGCGCGTCCGCCCGTCGCCGAATCAGACAAGCCGACTGCCTAGCACCTCGACGCGGAGGGATCGTCATGACGCTGCGTATCCTGATCGCCAAGCCGGGGCTGGACGGCCACGACCGTGGCGCGAAGGTGGTGGCGCGCGCCCTCCGCGACGCGGGCTACGAGGTGATCTACACCGGCATCCGACAGACGCCCGAGATGATCGCGCAGACGGCGCTGCAGGAGGACGTGGACGCCATCGGCCTCTCGATCCTCAGCGGGGCGCACCTGACGCTGTTCCCGCGCATCTTCGCGGAGCTGCAGGCGCGCGGCGTGGACGACGTGGCCGTCTGGGCCGGCGGCATCATCCCCGACGACGACATGCCAGCCTTGAAATCGATGGGGGTGCGGGCGGTCTTCGGCCCTGGCAGCCCGACAACGGCCACCATCGAGTTCCTCAGGAGCCTGGAGGGCGAGCGCGCCACCGCCGACCGATAGTCGCCTGTCCGTCGTGAACGACCGGGCCGAGTCACTGCCGACGCTTCCCCCGTCATCCCGAGCGACGTGAGCGTGCGAACGCAGTCGAGGGATCTTCCTCACGCTACAGAAGGAGAAGATCCCTCCGCTCGTGCCTCGCCGCGGTCGGGATGATGAGAGGGGTGTGCTCGTGCCTCGCGTAGCTTGCCCTGAGCGTGCCGAATGGGGTCGGGATGACGGACGGGAGGGCGTTCCTCGCCGCGGTCGGGATGACGATGGGCACCGAGCGATCCTGCGATTGACGCCTGCCGAGCCACTCGCCGTGAAGCGTGCGATGTGGTTCGGGCTAGCGGCGGCGGCGCCGCTGGTTCGGGCGGGAGTTGGCGCCGGTGGAAGCGTCGCCGACGACCGGCTCCCCGACCTCGTAGGCCAGCCACGAGTAGGCGAAGCCCGCCCCGAGCGCGCCGACAATCGGGGCGACCCAGAACGCCCAGAGCTGTGCCAGCGCCCACCCGCCGACGATCAGCGCCGGGCCGGTGCTGCGAGCCGGGTTCACCGAGAGATTGGTGACCGGGATGCCGATCAGGTGGATCAGCGTCAACCCCAGGCCGATGGCGATCGGGGCGAACCCCTTCGGGGCGCGGCCGTCCGTGGCCCCCAGGATGATGATCAGAAACATGAAGGTCAGCACGACCTCAGCCACCAGGGCGGACACCAGCGAGTAGCCGCCCGGCGAGTGCTCGCCGTAGCCATTGGCCGCGAAGCCGCCCACCTCGAAGCCGGCCTTGCCGCTGGCGATGATGTACAGCACGCCGGCCGCGACGATCGCCCCGACGACCTGCGCGACGATGTACGGGGCCAGCTCCTTCGTCGGGAAGCGCTTGCCAGCCCAGAGGCCGAGCGACACGGCCGGGTTCAGGTGGCAGCCCGAGACGTGCCCGATGGCGTAGGCCATCGTCAGTACCGTCAGCCCGAATGCGAACGACACGCCGAGCAGGCCGATGCCCACCTGCGGGAACGCGGCGGCGAGCACGGCGCTCCCGCAGCCCCCAAACACGAGCCAGAACGTACCAAGCGCTTCGACCGAAATGCGACGGCTCAGCGGAATCATCGGTCATCTCCCACACCGGGTCGCCCGGACCGCGCGTCGAGCGACCTGACTACGGCGAACGTGGCGCCCCAGACAGTCTTCCGAGGCAACGGCTGGTGCGCCCCCGTCGATCCCAGCAACGGCATCGTACCCCGCGCGGAAGCGCACCTGCGACCGGGAGTACAGTGGCCGCGGCCAGGGCACGTGCGAGCTCCGCTGGTCGGCTCGCGTCGGCGGCTGGTGGCGCGGATCGGCGCTCCGGGCGGCTGGAGGGTGGGCGGTGCGAGTCTGCCGTGCCACGAGGGGTGTGCTACGACGCTGGCCGGGCGGCCGTCGCCTCTGCCGGCGTCGATCCGTCGTCCGATCCCGCACGACCGGGCCGCAGCCAGGACAGCGCGGCGGCGGCCACGACGTAGAGCGGCGTCATCGCCAGGAAGACGGCCTGCACGCCGAACCAGGCTGCCACCGAGCTGCCGCCGACCGGCCCCGCTCCGTTGCCGAACGAGCTGGCCGTGGTGATCCAACCGAATGCTGCGCCGCGCTTTGACGGCGGCGTGATGTCCACCAGGAGCGCCTGGAGCGCCGTCGCCATGCCGCCCTGGGTCAGCCCGACCACCGTCCGCAGCGCGATCAGCTGCCAGACCGAGCCGACGAAGGCGTGCAGCGGGCAGAGCAGCGCCGTCAGCAGGCAGCAACCGAGCAGGGCCGCCCGCCGACCGTACTGGTCGGCCAGCCGCCCGACGACGATGGCGCTCAGCGTCGAGGCGACCCCTGTCGCGGCCAGCATCAGCCCGACCGTCGACGCGAGATGCTCGGTGGATGGGACCAAGCTTTGCACGAACAGTGGCAGGATCGGGTTCGGGGCCACGTTCGCCAGCCGCACGATGGCCATCAGGCCGACGACGGTGAGCAACTGACGACGGAGGCGGCCAGCGTCGATCGGATCGCCGGCGGCGGCTGCCTCGTCGACCGGCTCGGCGGTGCGCTCCGGCTCGTGCACCACGAACGCGATCAGGATGCCGGACAGGCTCAGGACCAGCCCCGTCACGCCGAACGCCGCCCGCAGCCCGAACTGGTCTGCGAACACCCCGCCGAGCAGCGGCCCGAGCGCGATGCCCAGGAACAGTGCGGACTGCATGATGCCGAGGACTGTCCCCAGATGGTGCTGCGGCGTGGTCAGCGAGACCAGCGTCGCGATGCCCGTGAAGACGCCCGTCAGCGCGCCGTGCAGGATCCGCAGGACGATCATCTGCTCGGGAGTCTGCACGAAGGCGATGCAGCCGAGCGAGATGCCCGCGCCGAAGAACGCCCGCTGAATCATCAGCCGGTAGCCGAAGCGGTCTGCGAGATGGCCCCAGAGCGGGGCCATCAGGCCCATCGCGATGGCGAAGGAAGCCGCCGCAAAGCCGGCCCACAGGCCGGCCTCCTTCACGTCCGTGACGCCCAGTTGCTGCACGAACAGCGGCGTGAACGGCAGCGCGAAGCCGAAGCCGATCTCCGAGATGACCTGCGCCACCCAGAGAACGGCCACCGTTCGCACCCACGGCGTCGAAAGGCCGCGCCTGAACTTCTCGATTGGCGTCAGAATGGCTGTGCTGTCCTTCGTGGCCGGGCGGACCTGGACGCATCGCCAGGTGGCCGCCCGGCGGGAAAACCGTGGATCGGTCCGCCAGCCGACTGTCGCCGCACGAGGCAAACAGGCGAAGCGCACCATCGTAGCAGATGAGCGATCATACCCCAGGAATTCTGGGCGGTGGCCCGCCCTGCAGGGCGCGTGCCAGCGGTCCCGACCAGCGTGCTTTCATGAAGTGTCCATGACAGCGTCAAACCGTGCGCTTTCACAGCGCACACGTGTCAGCGGGCGGCAGCGGCCGCGGGCGTCGCCGTCTCCGAGCGGCCGGTCGGGCGCAGGCGGGCCGCCAGCCAGCCGGCGACGCCGAGCACCGGCGCAGTCGCCAGGAAGACGGCCGGGATGCTGAAGGCTGCCGCCACGAAGCTGCCGAGGATCGGGCCGCCACCGCTCCCGACAGCGTTGGCCGTGGTCAACACGCCGAACGCCGCCCCACGCTTGCCGGGAGGCGTCACATCGATCATCAGCGCCTGGATGGCAGGGCCACTGCCGCCCTGCGCCAGCCCCAGCGCGATGCGAAGCACCAGCAGCTGCCAGACCGTGCCGGCCAGCGCGTGGACCGCCGAGAGGCCAGCCGAGAGCAGGAGGCCGCACACCAGCACCGTGCGCGCACCGAACCTGTCGTTCAGGCGGCCGATCAGCAGCGCCGAGACAACCGATGCCGCGCCCGTCGCCGCCAGGAGGATGCCGACCGTCGTCGCCAACCCCTCCTCGGTGTGAACCAGCGTCTGGACGAACAGCGGCAGGAACGGCTGCGGTCCGTTCTGTGCCAGTCTGGTCAGCGCCATCAGCAGGATGACGGCCAGCAGTTCGCGCGTCATCAGCCTCTGGCGTCCCGCGCCGCCAGCGCCGGCCCGGCCCGCTTCAGTGCGGACCTGCTCCTTGCTGAGATCTGGCACCAGGAACGTCACCGCCAGCCCCAGCGAGACCAGCAACACGCCGGTGCAGCCGAACGACGCCCGCAGCCCGAAGTGGTCGGCAAAGGCCCCGCCGAGCAGCGGTCCGAGGGTGATCCCCAGGTAGATCGCCGCCTGGAGCAGCCCGAGCACCGTGCTGAGGTGCTGGCGCGGCGTCGTCAGCGAGACCATCGTGGCGATGGCCGTCACGACGCCGGTCATCGCGCCGTGCAGGATGCGCAGGACCAGCAACTGCTCGGGCGTCTGGACGAACGCCACCAACCCGATGACCGTGCCGGCCCCGAAGAGGGCGCGCTGGATCATCCGCCGATGCCCGAAGCGGTCTGCCAGGATGCCCCAGATCGGCGCCATCCCGCCCATCGCCACGGCGAAGCAGCCGGCCAGGACGCCGGCCCACAACCCCACCTCGGCCAGGTCGGTCACGCCGAGCTGCTGCAGATAGAGCGGGGTGAAGGGCATCGCGAAGCTGAACGCGATCTCAGAGACCACCTGAGCTGCGATCAGTACGGCGGCGATACGCACCCACGGCGTGGCCAGGGCGACGCGCAGCCGCCCGACGTCCGTCGGAATGGTCCCCTCCCTTGTGCAGCGCCCCGCGCACGGTCAGGGACGATGCCGAGTCCGCTGGCCGCGCGGCGTGTGTGCGCGTAGCTTAGCTCAGATGGTCTGGTGCGCGGCCAGCCCCGGCGCGCCCTGCCGAGGGCGCTACGGCAGTCCGGCGCCCACCCGGCGGTACACGTCGATCATGACGTCGGCGGCGGCTTCCCAGGTGAACGTCGCCGCGCGCTCCAGGCCGCGCGCGCTGAAGTCGGCGCGCATCTCCGGATTCAGGGCCAGCAGCTCCAGCGCCGAGGCCAGCCGCTCGGTGTCGTCCGGGTCCACCTGCATGCCGGCATCGCCGACGACCTCCGGCAGGGAGCTGGCCCGCGAGGCGACGACCGGCGTCCCGCAGGCCATCGCCTCCAGGACCGGCAGCCCGAAGCCCTCGTAGTGGGATGGGAACGCGAACGACTCGGCGGCTGAGTAGAGCGTGGCAAGCTCGCCGTCCGGGATGAAGCCTGGGAAGACGATGTCGTTGCGGTAGGGCGAGCGGTCCGCCCGCTGCATGGTGCCGTCCGAGAGCCAGCCACGCCGCCCGACCACCACCAGCTTGTGTGGCAACTGGCGGCGGGCCTTGAGCAGATCGAACGCCTCGATCAGCCCGACGAGGTTCTTGCGCGGCTCGATGACGCCGACGAACAGGATGTACGGCGTTGACTCGTCCAGGCCGATGCTCTGGCGGAACGCAGCGATGCGGGCCGGGTCGGTGACGGGCTGGAAGCTCGGATCGACGCCGCCCGGGACCACCGTCACCCGCTCGGCCGGCATGCCCAGCAGGCAGATCACGTCGTTGCGGGTGTTCTCGGAGTCTGCGACCACGTAGTCGGCCCGCTGGACCGAGCGCGGGACGGTGCGCTCAAGGTAGGCGCGCAGCCGGGCGTCGGCGCACTCCGGGTAGAGCAGGAAGGCCAGGTCGTGGACGGTCAGGATCGACTTCGCGGCGCGGACCGGCGGCATCACGAAGTCCGGCGAGTGGTAGATGTCGACCGGCCCGGTGAGCCAGTCCACCGGCAGCGGCACCTGGAGCCGGTGCCACAGGATGTTCATCCAGCGCTCGTTGACCCGCAGCACGCGCTTCGAGATGCGCTGGCCGGCCGGGTAGACGGCGGCCCGCCCGGGGTTCGGCGTGGCATGCATCAGCAGGAAACTGTCGGTCGTGTCCCGCGCGACGACGGACCTGACGAGGCTCCGCACGAACCGCCCGATGCCGGCGTTCTGGTTGATCGCCGAGGTGTAGTCGATGGCGATCTTCAGCGGCCGGGATGCCACCGGCGGGGAAGCGGTCGGAGTCGAGAGCACCATACGGAAAGGTTACCGTTTTTTCGTCAGGAGATAGACGACGACCCCGGTCACAATCAGGCTCCAGTAGCTGATGACCCGGTCGAGGATGGCGACCGACGCGGCCATGTTCTGGTCAACGCCCGGGGCCAGCCCGAAGTTGGCCGCCAGCAGCAGGATGCCGACGATGGCCGACTCGACGAAGCCGAGGCCGGCCGGCGTGATCGGGAGGGTCGTCAACAGCGCCGAGGCCAGTGCCACGAACAGGATGATGGCCGGCGAGAGGCTGGTCAGCCCGAGCGAGAGGCAGACGAGGTAGAGTCGCCCGGCTTCGATGGCCCAGCCGACGATCGAATAGGTCAGCACCAGGGGCATCGCGCGGAACGAGCCGAGGGTGCCCTGCTCGAACATGGCGTAGTGGCCCCGGAAGCGCCTCGGCACCAGCCGCGCGATGAACCCGCCCAGGTTCCGCATCACCATCAGGCCGCCGATGACCAGCGCCACCAGCACCAGGCCGGCCTGCATGATGCTGAGAATCTCCGGCGGCAGCGCGCCCGAGAACGCCAGCAGCACCGAGAGGGCCAGCAGCGAGAACAGCAGCAGCGTGTCGATGATGCGCTCGGCGAGGATGGTGCCGAACGTCTTCGAGAAGGAGACGCCAGACGTACTCTTGAGCAGGTAGGCGCGGTAGGCATCCCCGAGCTTGGCGGGCACGATGCAGTTCGCGAACCAGGAGAGCAGCACGATCTCCGCGAGGCCCATCATCGAGGGGAGGCGGAAAACGCGCCCGTTGTCGGCGCCGGTGCCGTCGTCGCCGTTGGTGTAGCCGACGTTCGCCAGCAGTTGCTGCCAGCGGAGCGCCCGGACCGGGAACGTCAGGTAGTAGAGCGCCATGGCAGCGGCGAACAGGCTGACATTCGTCTGGGCGAGCCGAGCCGTAATCTCCCCGACGTTCACGTCCACGCGTGAGAGCACGAAGCCGAGAATCGCGAGGCCGATGACGAACGATGCGGCAGTGCGGATGTTGAGGAAGCGCCGGGCGAGCGGGTCGGGCTCGGCGGCGGAAACCTCGGCGGTGGGCAGCGTGGGGTGTGCTGGGGCGGCGCTCAGGGGCGTCCGCACCTTGGTCAACGTCTCTTCAGTCACCGATGTGAAACGCCTCCGATGAGCCCGAGCAAGACGCCGATCTGGATGCCGACGCCGTGTACCAGCAGGTTGTCGAACAGGTTGTGGATGCAGAAGACCGCAAGACTGCCAAGCAGTCCCAGGGCCAGCGCACGGGTGAAGGCTGGCGCATATGGTGGATCCAGCGCGACATCCCCGCGTGCCAGCGCTGAGGGACTCGTCGCCTGGATCCGACGTTTCAGGCCTCGGAACGCCATGCCGAGCACCAGGAGCAGTGCGAGCATACCGGGTATGCCCGCCTCGGCTGCCATGTTGAGATAGTAGTTGTGGGCGTGGCCGAGTGCTTCGCGCCAGGGCGGGATGTAATACCGTTCATACGCGGTGGGGTAGTTGCCAGGGCCGACGCCGAGGAACGGGTAGTCTCGAAGGATGTACCAGCCGGCCTGCCAGTGCGCCATCCGCTCGACTACCGCGAAGTTGTCGGAGGTCGGCGGCACGTCGCGCACGTCGAAGATGCCGAAATTCTCGGTGACCGACGTAATGCGCGAGGCGATGGCCGGCGGCAGCAGCCCGAGGATCGAGAGCACCACCGTCAGGGCCAGGATGCCGATCAGCGGCGGCACCAGCCGGCGCGCCCGCGGACTCCAGACCAGCCCCATGATGCCGAGCGAGATCGCCAGGCCGAGCCAGGAGCCGCGCGAGAGGCTGAGGAAGATGCCCAGGCCGATCATCGCGGCGCAGCCGACGGCGATCCAGCGGAAGCGGCCAGGATGGGGGATCAGCACCATCGCCAGGGCGATGGGGAAGATCGTGCCGAGGTAGCCGGCAAACGGGTTCGGTTGGCCGAACATGCCGTGCGCCCGCATGAACGGCCCGATGGCGAACCCGGGCGGCCCCAGCGGCACCGCGAACTGCACCAGCCCCATGAAGGCTTGCCCGGCCCCGGCAAAGAAGAGGGCGGCCAGGACGGCCCGGGCCGCCTGCTCGTCGCGGATGGTGACGCGGGTGTAGACGTAGGCCAGCACCAGGAGCACCCATTTGAGGGTCTCCTTGAAGGCCAGCGGGAGGCTCTCCGCGAACCCGCCCGCCAGGAAGAGCAGGGCCAGGAGCAGGGCCATGCTGCCGAACAGCCCCTCGCGCGGCAGCTCGATCTGCTTGCGGGCCAGCCCCTGGAGCAGCCAGAACAGGATGACCAGCAGCAACAGCGGCTCGAAGGCCGAGATGCTGAAGGCGGCGTCCTCCAGGCCAAAGGTGGGCGAGAACGGGATCGCCGACAGGACGGCGTAGAGGCCGATCATCGGCGAGATCACCATGGCGATCAGCAGCACGAGCGCGCCGTAGACCGCCACCATCCACGGCAGCGGGATCACCCCGACGACCAGGACGAGGATCAGGCCAAGAAGCGCCTTGACGAGCGTCGGGCGGCTGAGCGGGCCGTTGACGACCGGCGGCGCCGCGCTGAACGTCAGCCCGTTCGTGGCGCGGTGGGATAGCGATGTGCTCAACGGGCGTCCACGGAGGCGTTGGTTGGCGCGGAGGCAGGACGATGGGCCGTCGTACACGGGGCCAGCCGGCCTGCAGGGCGACGGTCCTCCGGTGCCGCGCGGCGCATCAAAGCTCGCAAGCTGTCAGCCTCCCGCTGGGAGCGTGTGCGCGACACGCTGGACGAGCCCGAGCCGATAGGTATGGGCCAGCCGGGGTCACGCGAGCCGCTCGACCGCTGGTGGGCGCGGCGGGTGGAGATTGTACACGAGTTCCCTCTGTCGAGTCAGGGCGACGATCGGGTCAGGCAGGGCAATCGCATGGTGAGCGCGTCGTGCGGCATCGTCGAGGCTTGAAAGCCCCGACCGCTTGACGGCGTCTCGGGAATAGCAACGAACATGCCATCGCCTTGTCAGGTCAGGTCAGGTCCTGGGTGGACCGTGGAGCCGGGGGCGGCCGGCGTCCGGCCACGACGGCCACCGCGAGCGTCAGCCAGAAGATGACCGCCATGTCTGGCAGAAAGTAGCCGTTGTCCACGAGGCCGTGCGCCACGAAGTCGGTCATGCTGCCGAGCGCGCCGACGGCCAGCGCGTGTTGGATCGGCGATGATGCCGTACCGTCCTGGGCGGAACTGCCCTGGTCGGCCCGAGCTGCGCTCCAGGTCAGCCGGAGGAAGCGCCAGAGCAGCCAGATCAGCGCGATGAGACCGAGGACGCCGAGCTGCAGCCAGAACTGGAGCACCAGGTTGTGCGGGTGCGACAGGTTCGGCTCGAAGGACGCGCCGGGCGGCATCAGGGCGGGGTACCGGTAGAGGAAGTTGTCCAGGCCGATGCCGAGCAGCGGCGACTCCGCGACCAGCTGGGCGGCCGTCTGCCAGAGCTGGACCCGCACGAAACTGGTGCCCTGGCGCGGGTCGAGGCGGCCGGCCAGCCGCTCGACGGGCGCGGCCAGGAAGACGACCGCGCCGGCCACGATGCCGGCCAGCACGAGCGCAAGCAACAGCCGCCGGCCGCCGAGCAGCCCGACGACGACCAGCAGGGCCAGGCCGCTCGCCAGCCAGCCCCCCACCGAGAACGTCGCGCCGAGCGCCCCGGCGCAGAGCAGCCCGCCGGCGATGGCCCACGGTCGCCAGCGCGGGAGCTGCCACCCGAGCGCCAGCCAGAACGGCAGCGCCCGCCCGAGCAGCAGTGCGAAGTGGTTCGGCGAGGTGTAGGTTCCGAGCACTCGCCGGACACCTTGCACGTCGGTGACGGCCCCGCCAGCCACCAACTGCACCAGCCCGAGGATGGCGACGACGGTGGTGCTCACCAGCAGCGCCCCGACCAGCCAGAGCACGTCGCTGGCCGAGCGAACGGTCAGGCGGCAGAGGTACCAGAACAGCAGCGGCTCGACGATCAGGGTGCGCAGCTCGCGGAGGCTGAGGCGCAGGTACTCGGTTGCGAGCAGCGAGAGGAGGGCAGAGGCCAGCACGAGGACGATGGGGAGATTCATAGCCTCACCGCCCGGGAGGCCCTCACCCCCTGACCCCCTCCGCTGCGCCACCCACCGCGCACCGCGGACCGCCGCTGCCAGCAGGAGCAGCACCTCGTGGGGGGCGAGGCTCTGCCCGCCGAGGCTCAGCCCGAAGCGGTAGAACGGGAGCGCCGCCACCACCGCCGCCAGTATGGCCAGCAGGAGCCGCTGCCAGAGTCGCTGGACGGTCACCGCGCTGGTCTCCGCGGGCGTCACAGCTCCAGCGCGACCGCCCGCACCGGCGAGCCGTCGCCGCCGTCCACCTTGAGCGGCAGCGCCATGAAGATCGTGCGGGGCGTCGGGATGGCGCGCAGGTTGGCGAGGTACTCGATGACGGTGATGCCACGCGGGAAGAAGACATCGTGGGTGACGTGCTGGTCGCGCGGGATGCTGCCCGGGTGCTCGGGATTCATCCGCAGGGACGGATCGGGCGGGTAGTCGTAGCCGACGGCACGGACATCGCGGGCGGCCAGCCACTCGGCGGCCTCGCGAGTGGTCCAGGGCGCGGTTGTCCAGAACTCGCGGGTGTTGATAGCCGTCTTCTGGTCCCAGTCCGTCCGCAACAGCACGATGTCGCCGGCCTGGATATGCTGACCATGCTGGTCGAGGTCGGCGGCGGTGATGCCGTCGTCGGCTCCTCGGTGGGAGAGATCGACCACGGCGGCCGGGCCGCACCACTGGTCGAGCGGCATCTCGGTGATGGTCCGGGCGCCGGGCAGGAAGTGCGCGGGCGCATCGACGTGGGTGAACCCGTGCAGCGGCGTGTGCAGACGGCTGGAGGTGAACAGGTCGCCGTTCGCGTGGGAGGAGGTGATGTGCCGCTCCGGCTTCCAGCGCCAGTGCGGGAAGGTGATCGTGTGCGAGAGATCGATCAGGCGCATCGGCTGAGTCCCCTCCTGCCGCGTGTGGCCACGCAGGGCAGCGTGTCTGCAGGTTGCCAGATAGCGTGTCTGCAGGTTGCCAGATGTTGTGGGCCGTGCCGGGACGTGGTGCTGGAGTCTACCCGCTCACCGGTGTGCGCTGGGCGGCCGGCCAGGCACCCTGAGCAGCGGGACTCGTGATACGCTTAGGCCGCCCCAGACCATTTGTTGCATTGAGAGCGTGAGTGTGGCGCGCCCAGAGACCGCCCTGCGACGGCTGGTATACGCTGCGACCTCGGCCGGCGACCTGTACGATCTGCTTCGGCTCGCCGGCTGCCTGACGACGCGCGGCCGGGTTAATCGCTCGACGGTCGTCACGCTGATGACCAGGACGCGTGACGCTCTTGAGGTACCGTACTCGGTGGGCACGCCGCCGCGGGACGAGCCGCACGACTGCCTGAATGTCTGGGCGTCGCTCGAGACGGCGCTGACGAACGCGGGCTACCTCCAGGTGCAGGCGTGGCCTGAGTCCTGGAAGTACACGTCATCGCCAGAGGTGGCGAAGCGCGTGGATACGCTCGTGGATGAGACGCGGGCGCTGCATCCGCTCCGCGACGAGGACGGCGGCGCCTGGATCGATCAGGCGGCCGAGCAGGTCCGTGCCGAGCGGCGGGCGTCAGGAGAGCCGGGACCCATTCGTTGCAGCGACTGCGAGCGGGCGCTGCCGGACGGCGCGCAGTTCTGCGTCTGGTGCGGGGCGGCGCAGGCGTTCCGGTGCTCGTGTGCCTAACCTCGCCCCGGGGTGAGGTCGCTTCAGACGGCCGGCAGCAGGTCGATGAGCCGCTGGAGCGTCACCAGCCACGCTTCGCCCTTGCCGCGCGCCAGCCGTAGCTGATTCGAGCCGGCCCGCAGCGTCATGCCAATCTCCCGGCTGAGCCGGCTGACGTCGGCGGGCGGCCGGCCGTGCAGCTTGACCACGATCTCATTCTCGGTGGCGGTGATCTGGCTGACGCCTGCCCGCTGGGCCTCCAGGCGCAGCCCCACCTGATAGACGAGGTTCTGGGCCTGGGCCGGCAGCGGCCCGAAGCGGTCCTCCAGCTCGCCGATCAGCCCGCCGACCTGCTCGCCGCTGGTGGCCGTCGCGAACCGCTGGTAGAGGTTCAAGCGGGCCGCTTCGTCAGACACGTAGTCGGCCGGCAGGAAGGCGTCGAGCGGCAGGTCGAGCGACGGCCGCCGGTCCGGACCCGCGGCGTCGTGCAGCGGCGGCGGAGCGCCGGTCTGGGCGGCGCTCATCAGGTCCACGGCCTCCCCGAGCAGGCGGGTGTACAGGTCGAACCCGACCGCCGCGATCTGGCCTGACTGCTCCGCCCCCAGCAGGTTGCCGGCCCCACGGATCTCCAGGTCTTTCATGGCGATGCGGAAGCCGGCGCCAAGCTCGGTCGCCTCGTAGATGGTGCGAAGACGCGCCTCGGCCTGCTCGTTGAGCTGGGTGTCGCGAGCGTACAGGAAGTAGGCGTAGGCGCGGACCGGGCCGCGCCCGACCCGCCCCCGCAGCTGATAGAGCTGCGCCAGCCCGAGCCGATGGGCGTTGTCGATGATGATCGTGTTGGCGTTCGAGATGTCCAGGCCAGACTCGATGATGGTGGTGCAGAGCAGCACGTCGGCCTTGCCCTCTGAGAAGGCGAGCATCACCTTTTCGAGCTGATCCTCGTGCATCTGGCCGTGCCCGACGATGAAGCGAGCCTCCGGCACCAGCTCACGCAGGCGTCGCTGCACGATCTCGATGCTCTGGACGCGGTTGTGCACGTAGTAGACCTGACCGCCCCGGTCCAGCTCGCGGAGGATCGCCTCACGCACCAGGCCGTCGTCGTACTCGGCCACGTAGGTGCGGATCGGCAGGCGCTCCTCGGGCGGCGTCTCCATGACGCTCATGTCGCGGACGCCCGCCAGCGACATGTGAAGGGTGCGTGGGATCGGGGTGGCCGTCAGCGTCAGGACGTCCACCTCCTTGCGAAGCTGCTTCAGCCGCTCCTTGTGCGCCACGCCGAAGCGCTGCTCCTCGTCCACGATCAAGAGCCCGAGATCCTTGAAGCGCACGTCCTTCGAGACCAGCCGATGGGTGCCGATCACCACGTCCACGCCGCCCATGCTGCACGCCTCGACGACTGCCTGCTGCTCCTTTGGGGAGCGGAAGCGGGAGAGCACCTCGACTTTGACGGGGAACGCCCCGAAGCGCTCCTTGAATGTGGTGAAGTGCTGCTGGGCGAGCACCGTCGTGGGGACGAGGACGGCCACCTGCTTGCCGTCCATGACCGCCTTGAAGGCAGCGCGCAGGGCGACCTCGGTCTTGCCGTAGCCGACATCCCCGACCAGCAGTCGGTCCATCGGAATGGCCTGCTCCATGTCGCCCTTGACCTCGGTGATGGCCGTCAACTGGTCCGGCGTCTCGGCGTAGGGGAAGCTGTCCTCCAGCTCGTTCTGCCAGACCGAGTCCGGGGCGAAGGCGTGCCCCTGCGCCAGCTTGCGGGCCGCGTACAGCTCCACCAGATCCTTGGCGATGTCGCGGACGGCGCGGCGGGCGCGGGCCTTGGCACGGCTCCACTCCTGGGTGCCGAGGCGCGTCAGGCTGGGCGCGTCGTCGCCGCCGCCGACATAGCGAGTGACACGGTCGGCCTGCTCGCTGGGGACGTACAGGCGGTCTGCGCCGTCGTACTCGATCAGCAGGAACTCGCGGACCGAGTTCGTCGCACCGTTCGGCGCGTCTGAGCCGCCGGTGCGGTAGAGTCCCCGGAACTTGCCGATGCCGTGATCGACGTGCACCACCAGCTCGCCGGGCTGAAGATCGCTGAGGAAGGCGTCGCGGGCGGCGGTGCGCGTCTGCCGGACAGGACGGCGGACCTTGCGCCAGCCGAACAGCTCGCCATCCGTGTAGACGGCGATGCCCAGGTCTTCCGAGCGCCAGCCCTCCGGCAGCGAGCCGTGGATCAGCGCCAGCCGGCCATGCTCGCCGGCCGCCAGCGGACGCTCCCACTCGGCGGGCAGGCGCATGGTCGCCGCGACCTCGACATTCCGCTCGGCCAGCAGCTCCCGCAGGCGGGCCGTCTGCTGCGAGACGACGACGATCGACTCGCCGCCGCGCATCGCCGGGCGGGCCACGCGGTCGAGGAACGCTTTGAGGCGGCCGGCAAAGGCGGGAGGATGCCCGAACTGGAGCAGCTCGCGGTTGGCATCGTGGGTCAGGTCGACCACCGCGCGCGGCGTCACCGTGTTCAGCGACGAGCGCAGCTCCGGCCAGGTCAGGTAGGCTTTCTCGACCTCGTCCGACAGCTCCCCAAGCGATTGCAGCCGCATCCGGACCTCTTCGGCCTGGGCCTCCAGATCGCGGGAGATCATCTCCAACTGGTACGCCTCGTCCACCAGGATGACGGCGTCCTCGGGGAGATGGTCGAAGAAGGTGGCGGTCTGGCCGCCCGGCGCGCCGGACGGTCGCTCGCGGGCCGGGGTGACGCGTAGCTCCCTGATCCGCTCGGAGGACCGCTGCGTCTCCACGTCGAAGATGCGGATCGACTCGATCTCGTCGCCGAACAGCTCGATGCGGCAGGGCGGCCCGGACGGCGGGTAGACATCCAGGATGCCGCCGCGCCGGCTGACCTGCCCGGGGCCATCGACGAGTGGCCCTGGCTCGTAGCCGGCCTCGACCCAGGAGGCCAGCAGGGCGCTCATCCCGACGCGGTCGCCCACCTTCAGCGTGCGCGACGCGGCGCGGAAGTGGGCCGGCGGGTCAAGCTGATCCATGACGGCGCGCAGGCAGGCCACCACCAGCGGCGGCCGGCCGCCCTGGACGGTGTCCGCCAGGCGCGCCAGCACGTCCACCCGCCGGGCGACCATCGTCGGGTCTTCGGTCAGCTTCTCGTAGGGGAGGGCGTCCGGGGCCGGGAAGTGGAGCACGTCGGCCGGCTGGCGCGCCCAGACCAGGAGATCGTCCCACGACTGGCGGGCGTTGCCCGGCCGGGCGGTGAGCAGCACGACCGTGCGACCCAGCGCCTCGTGGAGGGCGGCGACGGTGTACGGTTTGGCCGGATCGGCCAGCGAGAGGCGGATCGGGTCGGAGGTCGGCGCGGCGGCCAGGATCGCCCGGGCGGCCTCGGCGAAGGCCGGCTGGCGCTGGACGGCCGGCAGCAGCGCGGCGAGACTCGCCAGACCACTACTTCCCCGTTCCGCGCCGGAAAGGGGGCTGGGGGATGGGGCTGCCCCGGCGGCGGGCGGCTTCGTCTGGACGCTCACTTGTTGCACTGGTTCATGGCTGCACCGATTCCCCGCCGCGCGACGATCTCGATGGCCTCGACGGCTCGATCGATGGCCGCATCGAGCTCGGTCCGCTCTTCGGGGGAGGGGAGACCTAACACGTAGTCCGCAAGACGCTGGCCATCGGTTGGGGCGCCGACGCCGATACGCAGCCGGGCGAAGTCCGTCGAGTCCAGCTCGTCCACCAGCGAGCGCATGCCATTGTGGGTGCCCGGGCCGCCGCGCTCGCGGAGCCGGACGGTCCCGACCGGCAGGTCAACGTCGTCGTAGACCACCAGGAGGGAGGTGACGGGCAGCTTGTAGATGCGAAGCAGCTCGCGGGCGGCCTCGCCGGAGAGGTTCATGTAGGTCTGCGGCTTGGCGAGGGCCACGTCGTGGCTGTTGATCGCGCCGCGCGCCAGCAGGCTCTTGCCCTTCTTGCCCGTGAAGCGGAGGCGGTGTTTGGTGGCCAGCCGGTCCAGGCAGAGAAACCCGACGTTGTGGCGCGTCGCGGAGTACTCCAGCCCGGGATTGCCCAGCCCGACGATCAGCGTGCTCGGTCCCATACCGTCTTCAGACTCTTCCTTCTCGGCAGACAGCGCAGGATCGAGCGGGCCGGTGGTGCGGCCCCGCAGTTGGTCGAGCCAGCGTTGAAACGTCGACATCTCATCCCCGGGGGACGCACACACGGGCGTTCCGAAGGTAGCGGGCATGCAAAACAAGGGCTGGTCGATGGGACCACCCCCTGCGTCGTCGCTTGACAGGAGAAGTATACCGACTATTCGGCCGGTTCCTCGGGTTGGGCGCGTTGGGCGGGCGCGGCTGTCACGCGACTGTGAGGCGTGCCGCGCAGTTCGAGGCCGACCAGTCCGCGCAGCACGTCGTCCACCTGCTCGTCGAGGGGCGGCCAGGGGAACGCGCCGACCGAGCCGCGCAGCGCAACGATCCCGTGCAGGGCTGTCCAGACGCCGATGGCCGCGCGGAACGGATCTGACGGCGGGGCGGCCCCGGCGTCGATGCAGGCGGCGATGCCCTCGGCGAGGAAGCCGAACGCCTCCGCACCGACCGGGATCGGCGGAACCGAGTCTGCTCGCTCCCTAGAGAGAGCCTCGTCTCCCTGTTCCCCCTCTGCCGCACGCGGGGGCGGGGAAGGGGGTTGGGGGGTGGGGGGCGTTCCGAAGCCGCTGTTCAGGACTGCCGGGGAGGGCGCGGCTGGCCGGCGGCCGAAGAGGACGCGGTAGGCGTTCGGGTGCTCGGTGGCGAAGCGGCAGTAGGCGAGGCAGCCGGCGCGGAGCATCTCGGCGGGTGCGTCTGGCTGCATGGCGGCCTCGCGGACAGCGGCCCCAAGCTGGGCGAAGCGGCGGCCCAGCACGGCGTGGAGCAACGCGTACTTGTCCGGGAAGTGCAGGTAGATCGAGGGAGCGGCGACGCCGGCCGCCCGCGCGACGCCCCGCAGCGACATCGCCTCAAGGTCGCCGGTCTCGGCCAGGATGCGGTCGGCCGCCGCGATCAGCTCCTCGCGCAGGCGAGCGCCCTGCCCGTGGGGATTGCGGCTTCGCCGGGCGGTGGGCGGCGCATCGGGAGCGGTCGTGGAATCAGATGCATCCGCCGCGCCAGAAAGTGCCGGCCGCTTGACAGACATCCTAACACCTGTTAGCTTATGATTGTGAACGCGTGTAAGTATATCGCCGTTCGCGGCCTCCGGAGCGACAGCATGATGCAGCACGACTCTTCGAACACGACGGTCCTTCGCCCGACGTCGCTCACCCAGTCCACGTCGTCACCGACGCCGCGGCCGTCGACGCGCACCTACCGCGCCAGCAACGAGGATCGGCAGCGGGTGGTGGACAGCTTGCAGGCGCACTACGTGGCCGGTCGGCTGGACACGACGGAGCTTGAGGCCCGGGTGGAGCGGGCACTGGCGGCGGTGACCCTGGCCGACCTCGACGCCGTGCAGGCCGATCTGCCGCCACTGGCTCCGCTGCCGCCCACCTCCTCTACGTCAACGCCTGCGCCCTCGTCGCGGGCGGGGCGTCGGGAGGCTCGCAAGCTGGCGCGGGCTGGCCGGTGCACGGCGCGCGGCGAGAGGCCGTTCCGCGCGCACCTGACCTCCTACGTGCTGGTGATCGGGCTGCTGGTGGTGATCTGGGCGCTCACGTCGCCGGGCGGCTACTTCTGGCCGATCTGGCCGGCGCTCGGGTGGGGGATCGGGCTGGCAGCGCACGGCCTGGGCGCCCGAAAGGATGCGCCAGCGCTGCCGACGGCGTAGCGCACACGATGCCTTGTCGTCCTGAGCTTGCGCTTGTCGCCCTGAGCTTGCGCTTGTCGTCCTGAGCTTGCGCTTGTCGTCCTGAGCTTGCGAAGGACCTCACCCGCTGACCGTCAACAGAAGATCCCACTCCGCTCGTTCCTCGCGTCGGTCGGGATGACAGGGGGAGTCGAGGGCGGCATGCTACAGCGATGCACCTGTCGTCCTGAGCTTGCGAAGGACCTCACCCGCTGACGCGAGCGTTGACGGTCAGCGGGTGAGGTCCTTCACGCCCCTTGCAAGCTCGGTCCGTTCAGGATGACACGGATGTCTGGGCGACCGTTCCGAAGGTCTCACTCGGGCGTAGCCTGCTCGATCCGGGCGGCGCGCTGGCGGTAGCGATCCTCGTCGGCGTAGACGCCGGTGGCCGCGATGAACCGCGCCACGACGGGCGGCACGCGCTCATGCATTCCGGACGGCAGGCTGCCGTCAGCCAGGTCTGTCCGCACGCTGCTCGACGCGACGTCCCTGAGCGCCGGCGGGAGATCGAGTGGCTGGACGGCGTGCGCGAACCGGCGATTCTCCGGCTGATCCAGCAGGGCGGCCAGGGCTGGCCCCTCGCCGTCGCCGCGCGGCGCGACCATGAACGTGGACAACTCGAAGAGCGCTGCCAGGGCGGCGTCGCGGTCGTCGTAGTAGCGCGGATCGAAGATCTGCACGATCTTGTCGTGGCCGACCAGGAAGACCAGCGCGCCGATGTCTGGATAGGCGGCGCGCAGGATGCGGGCTTGATCCACGTACAGCCCGCGATTCAGGCCCACCGTTCCCAGGCGCGCGTTCTCGTCCACCAGCAGGTCGAGCAGCAGCAGGCGGTCCTCCAACAGCGCGCCGCTGACGACCTCCTTGTCCACGGTGCGCGTGCTCAGCGAGAACCAGACGCGGTCGAGTGCGCCGCTCGCCAGCCCGGCCTCGGCGAGCGATGTGTGAGCGAGCGTCGGCGGGTTGAACGAGCCGGCCAGCAGGCCCAGGCGCTCGCCGGGCGCAGGCGGGGGGCCAGCCAGCAGGCGCAGGCTCGGGGCAGGATCGCTGGCCAGCGACCGCAGCGCCCGCCCGTGCTCGGCCAGCCGCATGAAATCGTCGAATCGCTCGCGCACGGCGCCCTCACCCCCCCAACCCCGATGCGACCACTGTAGCCGCCCCGCTTGCACACTGCCACGTACAATCTCGTAGCGTCCACGCGGGGGTGATCTGTGTCTGAGGAGCAGCGCGGCCGGATGCTGCGCTCCGAGCGCGACGTGCCGCCGGATGGCGAGCTGGTGCGCGTGCGCCGTGACGGGAAGATCGCGGCGTCGCCGGTCGGGAGCCGCGAAGAGCTTGCCGAGCACACGGCGCGCCTGGCGAAGGCGGCCCAGAAGACGGAGCCGCCGCGCCGGTTCGAGGTCCGCCGGCGCACCGACAACGAGCTGATCCTCTTCGTGGCGGACCGCCGTGAGAGCTGGATCGTGTACCCGCCGCGCTCGCAGTACGAGTTTCTGGAGCGGCCGAGCGTCCGCACGGTGCTGGTGGAGCACCACCCGTGGGAGCCGTACACCGAGAGCGTCATGCACGAGGTCGAGGCGACGCAGGGCTGCAGCGAGCATGGCCTGGCCTGCGGCGCCAGCGCGGCGATCCAGGCCGGCATTCGCCTCGGCTGGAATCCGTTCGCCTGAGCGTGCCGGGCCTGGCCCGTCCCCTGGCTCCGTTACGTGAGAGAGAAGCACAGTGCTTGTGGCCGCTGTTCTTGTGGCCGCGGACGCTGAGGCTGCTGGCCTTGACGGGGCACACAGGTTGACGGGGCACACAGGCTGCCGGCGGGCAGATGACGCAGGCATGACTTCCGAGCAAGACGTGACAGAATAGCGTGCCCGCGGCGCGCACGATCGTGCAGTCAAGCGGTGCAGACGGCCTCGGGTGTGAGGCATTCGGATATACTCCCGCCCGCTTATCGGACCCCCTGAACGGTCATGTGGCCGCCGAGGCCGGACGGGCGCTCCAGCGGTACCAGGAACATGTGAGGACGTATGACCGCGAGAGATGCGAAGACGCTGCTGCGGGAGATGATCCGCATCAGAGTGGCGGAAGAGACGGTTGGCCGCTACTACCCCGAGCAGGAGATGCGGACGCCAACGCACTTCTCGATCGGTCAGGAAGCGATCTCGGTCGGCGTGTGTCAGGCGCTGGAGCAGACGGATGCGGCCTTCAGCGGCCACCGCTGCCATGCGGAGTACCTGGCGAAGGGCGGCAGCCTGCTGGGGATGTTTGCCGAGCTGTATGGCCGCGTTGACGGCTGCTGCAAGGGCCGTGGCGGCTCCGTCCACCTGAACGACCCGTCGGTCGGGATGATCGCCTCGTCCGCGATTCTCGGCGAGATGATCGCGGCCGGGGTGGGTGCGGCCTGGGCCTTCAAGATGGACGGCTCCGACCGGGTGGCAGTGACCTTCTTCGGGGACGGCGTCACCGAAGAAGGCATCATGCACGAGTCGCTGAATTTCGCCTCGGTCATGAACGTGCCGGTGCTCTTCGTGTGCGCCAACAACGGCCTCTCGACGAACACGCCCCTCTCGGTGCGCCAGCCCAGGGGCCACCAGATCTGGAAGTGGGCGGCCGGCTACAACATCGCCTCGGAGCACGTGGACGGCAGCGATGTGTTCGCGGTGCACAAGGCCGCGCTGCGGGCCGTGGCGCACCTGCGTGCGGGCAAGGGGCCATACTTCATCGAAGCGCCGTACTATCGCACCCGCGTCCACGTCGGCTACGAGACCGACGAGATGAAGAACTACCTCTTCCGCTCGAAGGAGACCGTCGAGGCGGGCAAGGCGCTGGACCCGGTCCTGAAGGCGACCCGGAAGATGATCGCGGACGGCATCTGCACCCAGGCCGAGGTTGACGAGTGGACGGCGGCGATGGTGCGCGAGGTTGAGGACGTGGTCGTCCAGGCCAAGGCGAGCCCGTTCCCAACGGTCGATCAGCTGCTCGTCGGCGCGTACTAGGAGAGCACTGCACGATGCGAACACTGAAGTACAACCAGGCGATCAGCGAAGCCACCGTTCAGTGCATGAAGAACGACCCGAACGTCTTCGTGGCCGGCATCGGCGTGAAGGACCCGGGCGGCATCTTCGGCACGACCGAGGAAGCGAACGAGCTGTTTCCGGATCGGGTCTTCGACATCCCAAACTGTGAGAACGCCTTCGCCGGCATCACTATCGGCGCGGCGGCCGTCGGGAAGCGCCCGTTGATCGTCCACCCCCGCAACGACTTCATGTTCCTGTCCACAGACATGCTGATCAACCTGGCGGCCAAGTGGAAGTACATGTACCAGAATGGCACCAGCGTGCCGGTCGTCACGCGGGCCGTCGTGGGGCGTGGCTGGGGCCAGGGCGCGACCCACTCCCAGAGCACGCACGCGCTGTTCGCGCACTTCCCGGGCCTGTACGTTGCCACGCCGGCCTTCCCCTCCGACATCAAGGGCCTGATGGTGACGGCGCTGACCGGCGATGTGCCGGTGGTGATCCTGGAGAGCCGGGCGGTGTACGGGCTGGAGGACGAGGTTCCGGAGGAGCCCGTCGCGATCCCGTTCGGCAAGGGACGGATCATCCGCGAGGGCACGGACGTGACCATCGTCGGGGCGTCGCTGATGGCGTACGAGGCGCTGCGGGCCGCCGCGATCCTCTCCGAGCAGCACGGCATCAGCGCGGAGGTCATCGACCCGCGCAGCATCCGCCCGCTGGACGAGGAGATCATCCTCAAGTCGATCGCCAAGACGCGGCACCTTGTGGTGGCGGACACCAGTTGGGCGACCTACGGCTTCGCGGCCGAGGTTGCGGCGGTGGCTTCGGAGAAGGGCTTTGCGGACCTGCAAGCGCCCGTCCGCCGCGTGACGCTGCCGGACTCGCCGGCCCCGGTCTCCAAGCCACTGGAGGACGCCTTCCACCCCACCCCGATGTCGATTGCCCAGGCCTGCCTCGGCGTGCTGCGTCAGGAGGTCCAGGTCACCTCGCACGTGCGGGATGTCCAGGAAGCGTTCGCGGGACCATACTAAGGACGAGTTGTCGGTTATCAGTCGTCAGTTCTCAGAGGTGGACGCTGCTGACGGGCAATCTCTGACGACTGATCACTGACGACTGATGACTGATGGAGTGACCATGCAGAACATCCTGGTGATCGGCGGGGCCGGCTACGTCGGCGCTGTTCTGGTACCCAAGCTGCTCGACCAGGGGTACGCCGTTCGCGTGCTGGACCTGATGCTCTTCGGCGAGGACGTGCTCCCGCGGCACCCGAAGCTGGACGTCATCAAGGGCGACATGCGCGACAAGGACGTGCTGGCGGCGGCGAACAAGAACATGGACGCCGTGATTCAGCTCGCCTGTATCTCGAACGATCCGAGCTTCGAGCTCGACCCTGAGCTGAGCAAGTCGATCAACTTCGACGCCATCGAGCCGACCGTGGCCTTCGCCCGTGAGTTCGGTGCGAGCCGCTACGTCTACGCCTCGACCTCCAGCGTGTACGGCGTCAGCGAGGCCCCCGAGGTGACGGAGGATCATCCGCTGATCCCCCTGACCGACTACAACAAGTACAAGGGGCTCAGCGAGCCGCACGTGCTCAAGTACCAGTCGGACGACTTCACGCCGGTGATCATCCGCCCGGCGACGGTCTGCGGCTACTCGCCGCGCCTGCGGCTGGATCTGACGGTCAACATCCTGACCGCCAAGGCCGTGACGACGAAGGAAGTGACGGTCTTCGGCGGCAGCCAGAAGCGCCCGAACATCCACGTTGACGACATCGCCGAGCTGTACATCGACCTGCTGACCCGCCCGAAGGAGCAGATCAGCGGCGAGACCTTCAACGCGGCGTATGAGAACCACACCGTCGCGCAGCTGGCCGAGATCGTGCGGAGCACGGTCATGCGCGAGATGCCGGACCTCGGCGAGATCTCGATCACGACGACGCCGAGCAACGATCTCCGCAGCTATCACGTCTCCTCCGCCAAGATCAAGAACAAGCTGGGCTGGGAGCCGAAGCGGACCATCGACGATGCGGTGGTCGGGCTGTGCCAGGCGTTCAAGGACGGCCGCATCCCGATGGACGCCCTGGCCGACACGAAGTACATCAACGTGAAGACGGTCCAGGCGGCAGGCCTGAAGTAAGTTGCGAGTTGTCAGCTTTCAGTTGTCAGAGGTAGGCCGCATCTGGAGATTCCCCTCTGATACCTGAAGGCTGATCACCGACAACTCGCCAGGGAGCGACAGTGACCCAGCGCGCAATTGTCACCGGTGGGGCCGGGTTCATCGGCAGCCACATGGTGGATCTGCTGATCGAGCGCGGCTTCCACGTCGCCGTGATCGACAACCTGAGTCGGGGCGACCTCCGGAAGCTGGCCCACCATAAAGATGAGCCTCGGCTCGAGATCCACCAGATTGACATGGCGACGCTGCCCGCTGACTCGCCGATCTTCGCGGGCGTCGACTACGTCTTCCACTTCGGCGGCCTCGGGGACATCGTCCCGTCTATCGAGCACCCGCTAGAGTACACTCACGCGAACATCACCGGCACGCTGAGCGTCCTCGAAGCGGCTCGGCACCATCAGGTCAAGAAGTTCGTGTACGCCGCCTCGTCGTCGTGCTACGGGGCCAACCCGGTCGTGCCGACACCTGAATCGGCCACCATCCAGCCGGAGTACCCGTACGCCTTCAGCAAGTGGGCCGGCGAGGAAGCGGTGTTCCACTGGGGCAAAGTCTACGGCTTGCCGGTGGCCTCGATCCGGATGTTCAATGTGTACGGGCCGCGCGTCCGCACCACCGGCGTCTACGGCGCGGTCTTCGGCGTCTTCCTGGCGCAGAAGCTCGACGGCAAACCGTTCACGGTGGTGGGCGACGGCACGCAGACGCGCGACTTCGTGTACGTCACGGACGTCGCCCGGGCGTTCCTGCTGGCGGCAGAATCAGATGTGACCGGCGAGGTGTTCAACCTCGGTGCGGGAAACCCCCAGGCCGTCAACCGGCTGGTAGAGTTGATCGGCGGGGAGATCACGTACATCCCGAAGCGGCCCGGTGAGCCCGATTGCACGTGGGCAGACATTTCGAAGATTCAGCGGGTGCTCGGCTGGAAGCCCGTCGTCTCGTTCGAGGACGGCGTGGCGAACATGCTGCGGCACATTGACGATTGGAAGGATGCCCCGGTCTGGACCCCAGACTCAATCGAGAAGGCGACGGAGACGTGGTTCAAATTCCTGACGCGCTGAAGCTCAAGACGCAGTACGGACACAAGATCAAGAACCTGCAGGAGCTGCGCGAGGCAATCGGCCCGCGCCCTCGCAAGAAGTCCGTCATCATGTGCCATGGCACGTTCGACATCGTGCATCCGGGGCATCTTCGTCACCTGATGTACGCGAAGGAGAAGGCTGATCTCCTGATCGCGAGCGTGACGGCGGACGTGCACATCATGAAGGCGAACCACCGGCCGTATGTGCCGCAGGAGCTGCGCGCGGCGAACCTCGCGGCCCTGGAGATGGTCGACTTCGTCATCGTCGATCCGAACCCGACGCCCATCGAGCAGATGCGCTTCCTCCAGCCTGACTACTTCGCCAAGGGGTACGAGTACTTCGCGAACGGCGTCCCGCCGAAGACGCAGGAAGAGCTCGACACCCTGGCCGAGTACGGCGGCGAGATGGTGTTCACGCCGGGCGACGTGGTCTACTCGTCGTCGGCGCTGATCGAGTCGTCGCCGCCGAACCTGGGCATCGAGAAGCTGCTGGCGCTGATGGACTCCGAGGGCATCGGCTTCGACGACCTGCGGAACACGCTGCACGGTCTGACCGGCCTGAAGGTGCACGTCATCGGCGACACCATCGTGGACACCTACTCGTACTGCTCGTTGCTCGGGGCGACGGCCAAGTCGCCGACGTTCAGCGTCAAGCTGGATCAGAGCGAGCGGTTCGCGGGCGGCGCGGCGGTCGTGGCGCGCCACATGAAGACGGCCGGGGCCGACGTGACCTTCACGACGGTCCTCGGGAACGACGAGCTGCGCCAGTTCGTGCTGGACGATCTGGACCGGGCCGGCATCAAGGTCCACGCCTACATCGACCCGACCCGCCCCACAACCCACAAGGAGCGTTTCCTGACCGACGGCTACAAGATGCTCCAGGTGGACCGGGTGGACAACCGGAGCGTCGGGCCGCGCGCGATGGAGTCGCTGACGAAGTCGATTCGGGAGGCCGACAGCGACCTCGTCATCTTCAGCGACTTCCGCCACGGCATCTTCAACCGCCAGACCATCGGCGAGCTGACGGCGGCGATCCCTGAAGGGGTGCTCAAGGCTGCCGACAGCCAGGTGTCGAATCGCTGGGGCAACATCCTCGACTTTGTGGGCTTCGACCTGATCACTCCGAACGAGCGCGAGGCGCGCTTCGCCCTTGGAGACCAGGACTCGGTGGTCCGGCCGCTGGCGATGGAGCTGTTCCGGCGCTCGCAGTCGCGCTACCTGATCCTCAAGCTGGGCGAGCGCGGGCTGATCTCCTACCGCAGTCCCGGGCCGCAGCCGCGCGAGTTCTTCACCATCGACAACTTCGTGGAGCACCTCGAAGACCCCATCGGGGCCGGCGACGCGCTGCTCTCCTACGCGTCGATGGCGATTGCCCGCACCAACAACATCGTGATCGCGTCGATCCTCGGCGCGATTGGCGCGGCGGTGGTCTGCGAGCGGCAGGGGAACACGCCAGTCACCCCGCACGAGGTGGACGAGAAGATCTCGGCGCTGGAGCGGCGGGCGGCGTTCACGCACGCGTAGGGCCTCCCGCCCCGGCTCGCGAGGGCCTGCAAGAAGGACGGTGTCGATTGCGGTACCTCGTTGCCGGCCTGGGCAACATCGGGCAGCGGCGCACGGCGCTGCTTGGCGCGCGGTGCGTTGCGACGGCTGACCCGTTCAACCCGATTGCCGACTATCGCTCGGTGAAGGATGCGCCGCTCAACGCGTTTGACGCGGCGGTGCTGGCGATCCCTGACGACGACAAAATCGACCTGGTCACCTACTTGCTGGAGCACGGCAAGCACGTCCTGGTCGAGAAGCCGCTGCCGCTGCCAGATGCGGAGACGGTGGCTCGGCTGGAGTCGCTGGCGCACGGGCACGGCGTGGCCCTGTACACCGCGTACAACCATCGCTTCGAGCCGATGCTGGTCGCGTTCAAGGAGCAGATGGACGCCGGGGCGATCGGCGAGGTCTACCACGGGCGGCTGTTCTATGGGAACGGGACCGTCAAGCACGTCGCCGGCACCTGGCGGGACCAGGGCCTCGGCGCGATCCAGGACCTGAGCTGCCACCTGCTCGATCTGATGGCGTTCACGGGTATCGCCGAGGTCAGGCCGGGGGCTGGCACGGCCGGCGGCGAGGGCGGCCTGGGTATGCAGCTGGTCTCCGCGCTGAGCATCGAGACGGTCGCCCCAGACCGGGCGATCATCATGTCGTCGGACGGCCGGTTCGTGCTGGAGATGATGTACCACTCCTGGCGGAACAACTTCGCCTTCGAGCTGTACGGCCACGATGGCTCGATCCACTGCCTGGGCCTGCGAAAATGGGGCGGCAGCGAGCTGATCGTGCGGAAGCGGGTCTTCCCGAGCGGTCGGCCGGAGGAGACGCGGCAAACGGACCAGGGCGTTGATGTGACCTGGGAGCTTGAGGTCGAGTACTTCGAGCGGCTGTGCGCGGCCGGCGGCGCCACTACCGATCTGGCGACCGACTGGTGGATCGCGAAGACGCTGCGGAGCCTGGAAGCTGCTCTTGGCAGGTTGAGATAGGGACCCTCACTCCCCGGAAGGAACATCCATGTCAGCAGCCAGTACGCCGCCGCCCACCGGGGTGATCGGCCTGTCGCACCTGGGGATCGTGTATGGGACGGCCTGGGCCTCGTTCGGGCAGCCGGTCATCGCCGTGGACGCCGACCGGCAGGCCGTCGAGCGGCTCCGGTCCGGCGACCCGATAGTGCTGGAGCCGGGGCTGCCGGAGCTCCTGGAGAAGGCGCGCCCGTACGTCACCTACACCGACGATTTCTCGCGGCTGGCCGAATGCCCGCTGGTCATCGTGGCGCGCGACATCCCCACGGACGAGCAGAATCGCAGCGACATCGGCGCGGTGCAGCGGCTGATCGACATGGCGATCCCCCATCTGCGGCAAGACTCGGCGCTGGTGGTGATGTGCCAGGTGCCGCCCGGCTTCAACCGCAAGCTCGGCGAGCAGATCCGCGCCCAGCGGCCCGATCTGCGCGTCAAGAACTACTACTGGGTGGAGACGCTGGCGTTCGGGTGGGCCGTCGAGCGGGCGATGCAGCCGGAGCGGCTGATCGTGTCGGCGGAGGATCCGTCGGCGCCGCTGCCGCCACAGTTGCAGGCCGGGTTGGAGCAGTTCGGCTGTCCCATCGTCAAGATGGGCTTCGAGAGCGCCGAGCTGACGAAGACGGCCATCAACATCTACCTGATCGGCGCGGTGACGTACGCCAACGCGCTGGCCGACCTCTGCGAGGCGGTCGGTGCGGACTGGTCCGAGATGGTGCCGGCCCTGCGGCTCGACAGGCGGATCGGGCAGTCGGCGTACATCCGTCCGAGCCTCGGGGTGGCCGGCGGCAACCTCGAACGGGATCTGGTGACGCTCCGGCAGCTTGGCGCGACGCACGATGTCGAGACGTTGTACCTGGACGCCCTCCAGGCGGCGAACAACTCGCGCTTCGACTGGGTGCACCGCAAGCTGACCGAGCGGCTGCTGGCCCGAGGCGGCGCGACCGGCACGGTGGCGATCTGGGGCCTGACCTACAAGAAGGACACGAAATCCACCAAGAACTCGCCGGCGTTGCGGCTGCTCGCGGAGATCGATCCGCGCCTGACGCTCAAGGCCTGGGACCCGGCCGTCGGGCTGGACGAGGTCCGCGCGAACGGCATCAGCACGCCGCTGATGGTGGTGAAGTCGCGCGATGCCGCCCTCGACGACGCCGACTGCCTGGCGATCATGGCGGACTGGGACACGTTCGGGCAGGCGGACCTCGACGCGATCCGGACGCGGATGCGCCGTCCGCTGGTGATCGATACGGTCGGGGTGCTCCAGAAGCGCCGCGCCGAGATGGCCGGCATCGAGTACGTCGTGATGGGCCGGTAGATCGCCCGCACCCCGCAACGGGTGCAGGCGATCGCGCTACTTCTTCCCGGCGGCCTGGATCGCCTGCCAGACCCGGCCCGATGTTGCGGGCATGTCGAAGTCCCGGATGCCCAGCGGCAGCAGCGCGTCCAGCACGGCGCTCCGGAGGGTCGGCGTCGAGCCGATGGTGCCGGCCTCGCCGACCCCCTTCACGCCGAGCGGATTGCGGTCTGTCAGCGTCACCGTGCGGTGCAGTTCGAACGGGGGCAGCCCGTGGGCGGTGGGCATGGCGTAGTCGCCCATCGTGCCGGTGATCAGTTGCCCCTCATCGTCGTAGGCGACGCGCTCGCAGAACGCCTGCCCGTACCCCTGCACGATGCCACCGTGGCGCTGGCCGTCGAGCAGCAGCGGGTTGATGACGTTGCCGACGTCGTCCACGGCCAGGAAGCGCTGCCAGTCCACCCGGCCCGTCTCACGGTCGATCTCGACCACGGCGATGTGGACGCCGAACGGGTAGACCGAGCCGGTCGGCTTGAAGAAGCGGGTGGACTCCAGGCCCGGCTCGTCGCCGGCCGGGACGTTCCCCCCGTAGGCCGCCTGGGCGATCTCCCGCAGCGTGCGCGCGCGGTCGGTGCCGGCGACCGTCCACAGGCCGTCCTGCAGCTCGATGTCCTCGGCCGACGCCTCCAGCAGGTGGGCGGCGATCCTCAGCACCTTCTCGCGGAGGTGGCCGGCCGTGATCGCCATCGCGCCGCCGCCGACCGCCGCGCCACGGCTGCCGAACGTGCCGACGCCGGTGGCGGTCTTCGCCGTGTCGCCGTGCTCGACCACGATCCGGTCGATGGGCACGCCGAGCGTGTCGCCGACGATCTGCGCCAGCGACGTGGCGGTGCCCTGCCCGTGCGGCGAGAGGCCGGTGTAGATCGTGACGGTCCCGGTCGGCTCGACGCGGGCGGTGGCGCTCTCCCAGGGACCGGGGCCACAGACCTCGACGTAGGCCGCCAGCCCGATCCCGACCAGCCGGCCCCCGGCGCGGGCCTGCGCCTGCTCCTCCCGAAGCCTGGCGTAGCCGGCGGCGTCGAGCGCCGCGTTCAACGCCAGCTCATAATCGCCGGAGTCGTAGTCCGCGCCAAACGGCGTCTTGTGGGGGAAGCGATCCTTCGGGACGAAGTTGACGCGCCGGACCTCGGCCGGGTCCAGCCCCAGCTCGTGGGCGACGCGGTCCATCAGGCATTCGAGCAGGAACGTCGCTTCGGGGCGGCCGGCTCCCCGGTACGCCCCGACGGGCGTCTTGTTGGTCATGACGCTGCGTAGCTCGTAGCGGCAGTTGGGGATATCGTAGGTGCCGGGCAGCATCATGCCGGTCAGCATGCCCATGACCGGGTTGACGTACTGGTAGTAGCCGCCCAGGTCGCAGATGGCGGTGACGCTGAGCGCGGTCACCTTGCCGTTCGGCTCGACGGCCGCCTCAACAACGTCGATCTGGTCGCGGGCGTGCGCCGCTGCCAGGAAGTTCTCGGAGCGTGTCTCCGACCATTTGACGGGCCGGCCCAGCCGCATCGCGACGATGGACGCCGCGACTTCCTCGGGTGCGATGTCTACCTTGTTGCCGAACCCGCCGCCGACCTCTGGCGCAATCGCGCGGATCTTGTTCTCGGGCAGGTCCAGGATCACGGCGAGGCGGGTACGCAGGCCGTGCGGAATCTGGGTGGATGACCAGATCGTCAGCTCGCCCTCGTCGCCGGGCCGGGCCGGGCGCCAGTCTGCGAGACAGCCTCGACACTCCATGGCGGCCGGCAGGACGCGCTGGTTGTGGATCCGGAAACGGACGGCGCGGGGAGCGGCGGCGAACGCGCCGTCGGGATCCCCACAGGCGAGGCTCTGGGTCAGCCCGACGTTTGTGCCCCACGCGTCGTACAACAGGGGGGCGTCGGGGTCCATGGCGCGCTCGGGATCGACCACCACGGGCAGCGGTTCGTAGTCTACGGCGACGAGGTCGGCGGCGTCACGCGCGCCGTAGCGCGTCCCGGCGACCACGATGGCGACCGGGTCGCCCACGTAGCGCGCCCGGTCCGTGGCGAGCGGCCCGCGTTCCATGACGTGGACGTTGTCGAACGGGTCGAGGCTGATCTCCAGCGGGAGCGGGGCCTTGACGGCATCGGCGAAGTCTGCAGCGGTGTACACGGCTACCACGTCGGGCTGGGCCAGGGCTGCGGCGGGGTCGATGGACAGGATGCGCGCGTGGGCATACGGGCTGCGGACGACGTGCAGGTAGAGCATGCCCGGCAGCTGGAGATCGTCGACGTAGGTGGCGGTTCCGGTCAGCAGGCGGGCGTCCTCGCGGCGGCGCACGGGCTGCCCGAGGAGCTTCGGCAACGGCGCCGTGGTGGTCGTCATCGTGATCCTCGCACACGGATGCTGGCAGCACAGCGGCGGCGGAGCGCGCGAACGGCGTGCGGCTGCAATCCGGCCGGGGCCGGGGCAACGCATCGCCGGGAAGGCCGCCGAGCCATTGACAGCCAGAATTGAGTTCGGTAGCATTCTAATCGATTTGCGCCCGTCGCCAGAGGGAGCCAGCAGCCGTCTTTGGCGCTGACCGGCACGGGTGCGTCAGTCCCGCTGCGAGCCTTCGAGGACGGGGCTCCGGACGTGTACCGCGAGGGAGCGAGCGATGTCTGATCAGTTGTCGAGGCGGGTGAGCCGCCGCCAGGTTCTGCAAGTGATGTCCCTGTCGGCAGCCGGCGCGCTGCTGGCGGCCTGCGGCGGCGCCCAGCCGGCTGCCCCGGCCAAGCCGGCCGAGTCGAAGCCAGCAGAGTCCAAGCCGGCAGAGTCCAAGCCGGCAGCCCCGGCCGCGCAGCCGGCTGCCACCACTGCCGCCGCACCGGCTGCTGCCGCGCCCGCTGGCGCGCAGGCCCCGGCCGTCTCCAAGGCGCAGGCCGGCAAGACCATCAAGTTCGGTGCGCTGGCAAACTTCAAGGGCGATGCGCTCGAGAAGTCGATCCCGGCCTTCGAGCAGGCGTCGGGCATCAAGGTGCAGCTTGACAAGCTGCCGCTGGAGAACCTTGTCGACAAACTGACGGTGTCGCTGGCTGGCGGCAGCACCGACTACGACATCGCGATGATCGACGAGCCGTGGGTGGCGGGACTCTCGCCGTACCTGCAGCCGCTGGACGAGCTGGCCACGAAGGACAAGTTCGATACCGGCATGTTCGTGGCGAAGGCCCTGGGCGCCGGCACCTACAAGAACGCGAAGGTGGCGTTCCCGCTGGATCCGAACGTCCAGATGGTCTGGTACCGCAAGGATCTGCTGGACGCCAAGGGCCTGAAGCCGCCGACTAACCTGGACGACCTGATCGCGGCGGCCGAGAAGCTGCACGATCCGGCCAACGACGTCTCGGGCATCTCCATCTCGGCCAAGAAGGAAGCCCAGACGATGGTCGCGGCGATCACGCTGCTCTGGAAGGAGGGCGGCGAGGTCATCACGCCAGACGGGAAGTTCGGGTTCGACAGCCCGGCCGGCCTCAAGGCGTTCGAGACCTACCAGCGCATCCTGAAGGTGGCTCCACAGGGCTCGCTGGCCTACGGCGGCGCCGAGCAGCTTGACTCCTTTTACCAGGGCAAGGTCGCGACGATCCTCTACTGGGCGTCGGCTGGCCCGAACGCCATCGACCCGGCCAAGTCGAAGATTGCCGACAAGGTGGGCTGGACGAGCATCCCGAACGCCATGAGCGGCGTCTGGGTGCTGGGCATCCCGAAGTCGAGCAAGAACATCGAAGCGGCCTGGGAGTACATGAAGTGGCAGACCGGCCCGGCCGGCAGCCTGCCGTTCACGAACGCTGGCGGTGGCCACTCGGCGGCCACCGAGGTGCTCAAGAGTGCCGACTTCGTGAAGAAGTACCCGTGGGCGCCAGACCTGACCAAGGCGCTGGAAGGCTCGAAGGCCCGCCCGCAGACGCCGCACTGGACGGCCATCCAGACGGCCATCGTCGACATGTCGACGGCGATCCTGTCCGGGCAGCAGACGGCGGCGCAGGCCACGAAGGCGGCCGGCGAGCAATTGGCGACGTACCTCAAATCGTAGTCCTGGGTTCTGGGCTTCGGGTTCTGGGGGTGGCCACCGCCCCCAGAACCGATCGTGTAGTCGCGTGTGCGTGGCGCGCCGTAGCTAAATCCCCGCACCGGATCCACATCCAGCCGTATAGTCGCCGAGCGCCCCGCCGTCCGTGGGCGTGTGCGAGACGCCGCGCGGCTCGCTCCCGCGCACTGGATGTGCCTTGATGATCCCCTGGTCCGAACGCGCAGGAGGCCGCCGCGCCGCCTTTCCAACGCCGCGGGGTGTGGGCGCTGCCATGCGCGCCACCATCTCCCTGCTGCTCCTCCTGACCCTCGCGCTGCCTGCCGTGTCCCCGCCCCCGGCCCTGGCCGAGCCCGCTGAAGCGCCCGGAGCGCCGGTCAACCCGCTGCGGGCCTGGTACTTCGCGGAGGGGAACAGCCGCAACGGCTTCGAGACCTACTTCACCCTCCGAAACCTTGCCGACGAGCCGGCCGCCGTCACGGCCCTGTACAGCCGCGACGATGGCATTCGGCTCACCCAGTGGATCGGGATCGAGCCACGTGCCCGGCTGAGCCTGAACGCCAACGACATCGTCGGGGCGCGGGCGTTCGGCGCGACGTTCCTGGCAGACCAGGATATCGTGGTGGAGCGGACCACCATCTGGGGGCCGGGCCAGAACGGCGAGACGACGGTCGGGTTTGCGCCGGACGGCGGCCAGCGCTGGTACTTCGCGGAGGGGACCACGCGCGGCAGGGCCACCACCTACTTCGTGACCCAGAACCTGACCGACCTGCCGGCCGTGGTGACCGCCGCCTTCATGCGCGACGATGGCAAGCCGGCCCAGCGGCAGTTCTGGCTCGCGCCCCGCGCCCGTGACGCCTTCCGGGTGAACGACCTGCTGCCGGATGCCGCGTTCAGCGCCAGCTTCACGGCGGACCAGGACATCGTCGTTGAGCGCACCATCATGACCGAGGGTGAGCGTCCGCCGACGGCTCGCCGCTCACGCGAGGACAAGGGGCCGAACGTCCAGACGAACGGCCAGACCGACGACAACTTCGCGATGGCCCGCAACGCGACCGGTATCTACGGCGGTCTGGGCTACCTCGGGAGCAGCGCCGAGCCGGGCCTCCGGACCTGGGAGTTCGCGGAGGGCAGCACGCGCGCGCCGTATTCGACCAACTTTGTGCTGTTCAATCCAGGGCAGCAGCCGACCACCGTGCGGCTGATCTTCCGCCTGGAGCCGGGCGGCGTCCGCGAGCACACCGTGCAGGCGCCGGCACAGAGTCGCGTGGCGGTGGATCCGCGCGACATCGTGCCGGCCGCCGACTTCGCCACGACCATCCTGGCGGACCGGCCGATTGTCGCCGAGCGGGCCTACCTCTCCAGCGGCGACGGGGTCTACGGCGCGCTGGGGCACACCGTTCGGACGGCGAGCAAGGACGCGCGCGACTGGTACTTCGCCGAGGGCAACACGACGAGCCAGATTCAGCAGTATTTCGTGCTGTTCAACCTGAGTGAGCGCGACACCCAGGTTCGGGGCACCTACTACGTGGAGGGGGCCGGCACGCGCGAGCAGACCCTGACCCTGCCGGCCGGCCAGCGGCTGGCCGTGCGCGCCAACGACACCGTTGGCGAAGGGGTGTTCGCGGCGCGCTTCTCGGCTGACCAGAACGTGGTGGTGGAGCGGACGGCGTACCTGCCGGGCGGGTCTGGCTACACGACGCTCGGGAGCGGCGCCGGCCGCCCCTGAGCAGGCCGTGGGCCGTGGGCCGTGGGCCGTGGGCCGTGGGCCGTGGGCCGTGGGCCGTGGGCCGTGGGCCGTGGGCCGTGGGCCGTGGGCCGTGGGCCGTGGGCCGTGGGCCGTGGGC
>JADZEM010000021.1 GCA_020850535.1 Chloroflexota bacterium | reverse complement strand
TGAAGTCCCCGCCTACAGTCACGCCGTCGCTGCGCGACGGCCGTCGGGAACGGCAGGCACTGGTGCGACTGGAGCGTCGCGCAGCGACTGCAGGATCGTAGGCGGGGCTTTCAAGCCCCGACAAGGCCACACGACCCGCCCATCATGCAATCGCCCTGGACCTGCGAGGCGTTTTGGTGACGCAGGGTGACCGAACCGGGTACGATGCACTCACTCAGAGAGTATGAAGTGCCTGACGAGGCCCACATTCGCTGGCTCGTCGGCACTGCGTGAAGCGATGGGCGCTCGTGCGGCGCGCGTCTCCGCGCCGGTCTGCGTGTTTCCGCGCTTGACGGATCGCAAAGAAACCTTAATAATCGTCGGTGACGGATACGCTGTGTCGTGGCGCTGACGGGGAGGACATCGTGCTAGGAAAGCTCGGTGGCGGCGGTGACTTGATTCCCGCTGCGCTGCGCTGGCTGCGGAGACGCAGCGAGCCGGCCGCGCCCACAGTTGAACTACAGTCGGCACCGCAGCCGACCATCACGCAGGACACGGCACCGGCCGTCGATGCATCGACGCTGACCGTGGAGCCGACGCCGCCGGCCCCGCTCCCCACGGCGGACGATGTTGGCGAGCTACGGGCGCTGGTCGAGATGCACCGGAACGACCCGAAGCTGCGCTGGCAGCTCGGCCTGTCGCTGGTCGCCGCGCGCAAGCTGAATCTTGCGCTGGCGCACCTGGAAGTGGCCGCGAGCCAGGATCCCGACCTCGACCAGGGCGAGTTGGCCGACGTCCGCGAGGCCCAGCGCGCCGAGCGGCAGGTCCGCCGCTACCCACGCGATCCCGAGCTGCGGCTGGTGCTGGGGCGGCTCTATCTCGCGCTCGATCAGGGGGATGCCGCCCTGGCAGAGCTTGAGGAGGCGGCCCGTCTCGACCCGAAGCTCGCCCCCGCGCACACCCTCCTCGGCTTCGAGTACGCCTACCGTGGCCGGATCGCCCGCGCCCGCGAGCACTGGGGGCGCGCCCGCGACCTCGATCCGGCCGACGAGATGAGCAAGACCGGCCTTGAAGCGATCCAGGACGGACGCGACCCGCTCCGGGCGATCTGGCAGGCCGCGTCGTCCTGACCTGATGCGCCGGGGCTGCAGTCGGCCGGTGAGCGCGTCAAACAACTGAAGGGGCCGCGCGGACAGGTTGTCCGCGCGGCCCCTGCTGCGTCTCCGATCCGCGGTCAGGCTGGAGCGAGCGCCACCTCGCGGATCGACTGTGCCATCCGCGACAGGATCTCATCCAGGATCTTCGGGGACGTGCCGAAGTTCAGCCGCACCTTCCCGACCCCGGCCGCGCCGAAGTTCGCGCCCTCCATCAGGCCGACCTTCGCGTGCTCCAGGAAGTACTCGAACGGCGAGCCGCCCAGGTTCATCGCCGTGCAGTCCAGCCAGCCCAGGTAGGTCGCCTCCGGCTGGCGGTACTTGATGCCCGGCATCTCCTTCGCCAGGAACTCGGTCACCCGGTTGCGGTTCGCCTCGAGCACCTTCATGACTTCCTTCAGCCACGGCTGCCCGTGCCGCCACGCGGCCACCGTCGCATCGATGCCGATGACGTTCGGCGCGCCCAGCAGGCGACCCGGCATCGTCTTGTGGAAGCGCTCCTTCAGCTCCAGCGAGCCAAAGTACATCAGGGCGCAACGCAGGCCCGGGATGTTGAACCCCTTCGTGGCCGAGGTCAGCGTGATCGTGCGCGCGGCAGCCTCCGGGCTGATCGCCGCGAACGGGATGTGCTGGTGGCCGGAGTAGACCAGATCGGAGTGGATCTCGTCCGAGACGACGATCAGGTCGTGCTCGACGGCGACCTCGGCCATGACCGACAGTTCTTCACGAGTGAAGCAGCGGCCGGTCGGGTTGTGCGGGTTCGGCACCATCAGCAGCCGCGTGTTCTTGTCGATGACCTTGCGGAGGCCGTCGGCGTCGAGAGCCAGCTTCGTCCCGTCGTCTGCCAGCCGATTCTCGACCATCCGCCGGCCGGTCGTGGCGATGGTGTCCAGGAACGGCGGGTAGATCGGCGTCTGCACCACGATGCCGTCGCCCGGCTCGCTGAAGGCGTAGACCGGCGAGTACATGCCCTGAATCAGGTCGGTGACGGGCAAGACGCCGTCCGGGTTGAGCGCATGGCCGCCCCAGTCAAAGCTGGCTGACGCATAGTCGACAAACGCCTGCGCCAGACCATCTTTGCCCTCACGGATGCCGTACCCGTTGCCGTAGCCGTAGTCGCGCTTGCTGACGACGGCTTCAATGGCAGCCTGCACCTCGTCGGGCACGGCGAAGTCCATGTCGGCGACCCAGGCAGGCAGCACATCGGACGGGAACCGATTCCACTTGACGCCGCGCCGGGCCCGCATCTCTTCGATTGTCAGCTCGAAGTTCGCCACCATCAGCTTCTGCTCCTGTGATCGTCGGTCGGCGGGCGTGCGGGCCGAGCGCTGAGGGCTGGCGGTGCGCTCATCGCCGCGCGGGGCCGTGCCGTCCGACATGTGCCCCGATGGTAGCCGTTCTGAGGCGCGGCGCGCCCCCCACGTGGGTCGTGGGTCGTGGGTCGTGGGTCGTGGGTCGTGGGTCGTGGGTCGTGGGTCGTGGGTCGTGGGAGCGTACACTCCGCGTAACGGCCGGGGGATCCCCACCATCTTGCCCGCGAGGTTGTCGATGTCTGCTTCTCCCTGCACCATCCGCATTGGCCGCCCCGACGATGTGCCCACGATCTTCAGCCTGATCCAGGGGCTGGCCGAGTACGAGCAGCTCAGTCATGAGGTCGTCGGCTCGGAGGACCTCCTCCGGGAGCACCTCTTCGGAGCGCGGCCCTTCTGCGAAGTCCTGCTGGCCGAGGCCGCTGGACAGGCTGTCGGGTTCGCCCTCTTCTTCCACAACTACTCGACGTTCCTGACCCGTCCCGGCATCTACCTGGAAGACCTGTTCGTGCTGCCAGACCAGCGCGGACGCGGCTACGGCAAGGCCCTGCTGACCGCGCTCGGGCGGCTGGCCGTCGAGCGCGGCTGTGGGCGGCTCGAATGGTCGGTGCTGGACTGGAACGAGCCGTCCATCCAGTTCTACAGGTCGCTCGGGTCCGTCCCGAAGGACGAATGGACGATTCACCGCGTCAGCGGCGACGCCCTCGTGCGGCTCGGCGAGATGGGGCCGCCGATCTCGTCCCTATAATCTCTGCACACTGAGCCGGGGCTGGCTTCGTCGCCGGCTGCATCGTGGCTCACGAAACCTGAGCGCATCGTCTGCGCCGCTTCGCCACCCATCGCGGGGGACGGCGCTGACAGGGAAGGAACCATGCCTGCATTGCGGTCCCGCACCGTCACGCACGGACGGAACATGGCCGGCGCACGCGCCCTGCTGCGCGCCGCTGGCGTCGCGCGCGAGGACTTCGGGAAACCGATTGTCGCCATCGCCAACAGCTTCACCGAGTTCGTGCCCGGCCACACCCACCTGCAACCAGTCGGGCGGATCGTCTCAGAGGCCGTCAAGGCCGCTGGCGGTATCCCCCGCGAGTTCAACTCGATCGCCGTGGACGACGGCATCGCGATGGGCCACGGCGGCATGCTCTACTCGCTGCCGTCGCGCGACCTGATCGCCGATTCGGTCGAGTACATGGTGAACGCGCACTGCGCCGACGCCCTGGTCTGCATCTCGAACTGCGACAAGATCACGCCGGGTATGCTCAACGCGGCGCTGCGCCTGAACATCCCGACCGTGTTCGTGTCCGGCGGCCCGATGGAGGGCGGCACGGCGGTCCTGGTGGACGGCACCGTCCGCAAGAGCCTGAACCTGATCACGGCGATGTCGGACTCGGCCTCCCCGACCGTCTCGGACGAGGATCTGCTTCGCATCGAGGAAGCGTCCTGTCCCACCTGCGGCTCGTGCTCGGGCATGTTCACGGCCAACTCGATGAACTGCCTCGTCGAGGCCATCGGGCTCGCGCTGCCGGGGAACGGCACCGTTCTGGCGACCCATACCGCCCGGCGCAGGCTCTACGAAGAGGCGGGCCGGACGGTCATGGACGTCACGCGGCGCTACTACGAGGGAAACGACGCCTCGGTCCTGCCGCGCAGCATCGCCAGCCGCAAGGCGTTCGAGAACGCCATGGCGCTCGACATCGCGATGGGCGGCTCGACCAACACGATCCTGCACCTGCTGGCCGCCGCTCAGGAAGCCGAGCTGGACTTCACGCTGGCAGACATCGACAAGATCTCGCGCGGGGTGCCGTGCCTCAGCAAGCTGGCGCCGAGCGGCGACTACCTGGTGGAGGATGTCCACCGGGCCGGCGGCATCCCCGCCATCATGGGCGAGCTGCGGCGCGCGGGCATGCTCCACCAGGATGTCCACACGCTGTTCGCACCGTCGCTGGCGGCCTGGCTGGACGCCTGGGACATCCGTGGCGGCAGGGCGACGGCCGAGGCGGTCGAGCTGTTCCACGCCGCCCCCGGCTGCGTCCGCTCGGCCAGCGCCTTCTCGCAGTCCGAGCGCTGGGACACGCTCGATCTCGACGCGGCGAACGGCTGCGTCCGCGACGTGGCGCACGCCTATTCGCAGGACGGCGGCCTCGCCGTGCTCAAGGGGAACCTCTCAGCAGACAGCTGCGTCGTCAAGACCGCCGGCGTCGACGCCTCGATCCTGACGTTCTCCGGCCCGGCCGTCGTGGTCGAGTCGCAGGAGGACGCCGTCGACGCGATCCTGGACGACCGCATCAAGCCCGGCGACGTCCTGGTCGTCCGCTACGAGGGGCCGAGCGGTGGCCCCGGCATGCAGGAGATGCTCTACCCGACGGCGTTCCTGAAGGGGAAGGGTCTCGGGAAGGTCTGCGCGCTGGTCACGGATGGCCGCTTCTCGGGCGGCAGCTCGGGCCTGTCCATCGGGCACGTGTCGCCCGAGGCGGCTGCCGGCGGCACCATCGGGCTGGTCGAGAACGGCGACACCATCGTGATCGACATCCCGAACCGCTCGATTCGCCTGGACGTGCCCGATGCCGAGCTGGAAGCGCGGCGGGCGCGGTTGCTCGCCAACGGCGGATTCCAGCCGCATGGACGCGATCGGCAGGTCTCGACGGCGCTGAAGGCGTACGCCGCGATGGCGACCTCGGCGGACAAGGGCGCGGTCCGCGACATCCGCAAGCTGGCGGCGGTGAAGCCCGGCGCTCCAGTCGGCGTGTAGCATGGCGACGGCTCTCATCCCAGGGTGAGGGCCATCACTCCGGCGGGTCTATACTCGGAGGCATCCTGCGCCCGTCCCGTCACGGGCGCCCTCCGAGAGTTGCACCATGGCAACCACTGCCGAGATCGCTGCCCTCAAGCAGCGCGCCTGCGATGCCGTCGACCGCTGGGCCGGCGAGTTGATCGAAACCGCGGACTGGATCCACGCCCACCCGGAGCTGGGTCACCAGGAGTTCGAGTCCTCAAAGCGACTGGCCGAGATCCTCGCCACCAACGGCGCTGAGGTCGAGATGGGCACGGCCGGCATGGCGACGGCGTTCAAGGCCGTCCTGGCCGGCAGCACGCCGGGGCCGACTATCGCCGTGCTGGCCGAGTATGACGCGCTGCCGAGTCTCGGACACGGCTGCGGCCACAACCTGATCGCCACGTCGGCGCTGGGCGCCGGGCTGGCGCTGACCGACGTGCTGGCCGATCTGCCGGGCTCCGTCTGGGTGCTCGGGACGCCGGCCGAAGAGAGCGCCGCTCCGAACGCCGGCGGCAAGGTTCACATGGTGCAGGCCGGCACCTTCGACGATGTGGACGCCTCGATCATGTTCCACCCCGCCAGCGAGACGACGATGACTGACGAACGGTCGCTGGCGGCGCGCGGCTTCGAGTTCTACTTCCACGGCAAGGCGGCGCACGCGGCCGGCGCGCCTGAGGAGGGCATCAACGCCCTCGACGGCGTCGTGGCGATGTACAACGCCGTCAGCATGCTTCGGCAGCAGCTCAAGTCCGACGTGCGGATCCACGGCATCATCCTGTCGGGCGGCGCGGCGGCGAACATCATCCCCGACTACGCCGCGATCCGCTACCGCACGCGCTCCGACGATGCTGACTACCTTGAGGAAGTGGTGCAGAAGGTCGTGGCGTGCGCCGAGGGCGCGGCCAGGGCTACGGGCTGCCGCCTGGAGTGGACGGAGTACATGCCGCCCTACGAGAACACGGTGCCAAATCGGACGCTGATGCGGCTGATGAAAAGCAACCTCGAAGCGGTGGGCGTGGAGGTCGCCACGACCCGTAAGCGCACCTCGCGGGGGTCCACCGACTTCGGCAACGTCACGCGGAAGGTGCCGGGCGTCGAGGCTCGCATCGCCATCACCGAGGATTGGGATGTTCCCGGCCACTCGACCCAGTTCGAGCAGGCCGCCGGGACGGAGCGCGGCCGGCAGGCGATGCTGGCAGCGGCGAAGGCCCTGGCCATGACCGCCATCGACCTCCTGGGCGACCAGAAGGCACTGGTTGAGGCCAAGCGGACGTTCGTCGAGGATCTGGGCCGGCCGCCCGCGAAGCCGTAGCGTGAGGTTGGGTCGGCGGAGGACGGGGGGAGTCCTCCACCGACTGCCACCCGACCACTCAGGCGCGAGCATCCTGGGGAGAAGGACTCGCGCAGGTCAGGTGGGTACGCTTGCGGCACAACGGATCAGGAGGGAGACCCGACACCTGCCAAGCGTCCAGAGTGGCCAGGGTTCCGCGCCAACCGATACCTGGTAGTCCGAGATCCGGGCCGCGCCTACGACCAGGGTATCATGGCGTCCATGGTTTGTCAAAGAAGTGCAATATTCTTTGTAGATGCCAGGACGCTGCCGGTCCTCAGAAGCCAGGCGGCATTCGCAGGTACAGACGGTCGATCTGTTCGTAGGCGTGGGCCGCTTGCAGCACCACTCGATCCGCGAAGGGCCGTCCCGAGAGCATCAACCCGAGCGGCAGACCGTGGGCGGTGAATCCGCTCGGCACGGAGATCGAAGGCTGCCCCGTGACGTTGAACAGGCGCGTGAACGACGGCCGGCTGTAGTAAACCCCCGTCGGATCGTCGAACAGCTCGGCCGGCGCCGGCGAGGTCGGCGTCGCGATCAGGTCCACGCCGCGCATCACCTCGGCCATCGCACGGCAGAAACGCCCGCGCCCGCGCGTCGCGTGGAGGTAGTCGGCGGCGGACATTGTCGCACCGCGCAGGACGCGGCTCGCGAACGGCCAGCCGTAGCGGTCCGGGTTCTCGCGCAGCCCCCGCTCGTGGATCGTATACGCCTCGGACACCAGGATGCCGTTGCCGATCGCCTCGACCAGGTCGACGAGCGGCAGCTCGATGGGGACGACGGTCATCCCCAGCCCTTCGAGCGCGGTGATGGCGGTTCGGAAGGTCGGCAGCACCTCGACGCCGAGGTCAGCTCGGCTTTCGAGATAGCTCCACGGCACGCCGACGCGCAGGCCACGCGGCAGGTCAGCCAGGCCCGCGCGGTAGTCGGGCACGGCGACGTCAACGCTGCCGTCGTCTTGCGGATCGAAGCCGGCGATGGCTTGCAGCAGCATGGCGGCGTCCTCGACGGTCCGGGCCATCGGCCCGACGTGGTCGAGCGACCACGAGAGCGGCATGACGCCGCGACGGCTGCACAGCCCGTAGGTCGGCTTGAGGCCCACGATATTGCACCACGACGCCGGTCCACGGATCGAGCCGCCCGTGTCCGACCCGAGCGACCCGGCGCAGAGGCGCGCCGCCAGGGCTGACGCCGAGCCGCTGCTGGAGCCACTCGGCATCCGGTCGAGATCCCACGGATTTCGCGCCGGTGGAAACGGCCCGTCAAGGTCGGGCGCGCCGGTGGCAAGCTCGTGCATCACCAGCTTGCCGAGGAAGATTGCCCCGGCCTCAGCCAGCTTGCCGACGACCGCGCCATCGGCCCGCGGTACGTAGTCGAGGTACGCCCGTGAGTTGCCGGTTGTGGGGATGCCGGCCGTCTCGTAGAGATCTTTCAGGGCAATCGGGACACCCTGAAGCGGGCCATGGACCTCCCCCCGTCCGAACGCTGCCTCGGCTGCCAGAGCGTCGGCGCGGGCGCGTTCAGCCGTCACCAGGACGTACGCATGGAGCGCGGCGTTGTGCTCCTCGATACGGGTCAGATAGGCGTCCGTCACCTCGACGGGCGAGAGTTCGCGCGCGGCGAACCCGGCCGCCAGCTCCGCGATGGTCAGCTCGGTGAGCGCCGGCTGCCGAACGCTCACGGCGTCATCCGCGGCGTCTGTCCCCGATCCCGCGCGTCGAAGGTGTGCAGCGGCTCATCCTCGGGCGTCAACGCCTGCCGGAGTCGCTCGAAGCTCGCACGGTCCGCCCGATACGCTGAGACCAGCTCCGCAATCTGCGCGGCCGGCAGCCGCACGCCGGCTCTCGCCATCAGCGCCGCCACCTGTGCCGTATCATGCGTCTCATCTGGCCGTTCCGCCGCCACCCCGTCCGCCATGTCGCCTTCTCCTGCCCACAGTGACCGCGATCGTGCAGTCGCAGTGTAGCCTGAACGGACCGTACGCTTCCGTCGAATCGTTCCTTCGTTCTGTACACTGAAGACCGCCGCCTGCCGTCCATCGCGTGCAGGCATGCGCGGTCGAGCGCAGCAGCCTGCGGGGTGTACGCTCGCATCTGAAGCGCTCGCGGGAGGCACCACGACACCGTGCGGATACTCTTGACGAACGACGACGGCATCACATCGGATGGACTCTGGGCGGCGGCGCGCGGCCTTGCGCGCCTCGGCCACCTGACCGTCATCGGGACAGTCGACGACTGGTCCGGCGGCAGCGCCTCGATTCGCCTATCCTACGGCGCGCGGCTGGCCCGCTTCCACGATGTTCCGGCGGACCTCGGCTCGAACGTCGAAGCGTACTCGCTGGAGGCCGCGCCCGGTGGGGCCATCCTGGCCGGCTTGATGACGGGCCTCTTCGAGCCGTTCGACCTGGTGGCGTCCGGAGCGAACTACGGCATCAACGTCGGCGCCGATCTCGTCCACTCGGGCACGCTGGGGGCGGCGGTCACGGGGTATCAGCGCGGGCTGACCGCCTTCGCCATCTCGGCAGATCGCGGTCTGCCGCGCGGTGAGCCGCAGCGCTGGGAGGTCATCGCCGACGTGTCTGAGCGGGTCGGGCGCTGGCTGCACGAGCGCGACGGCGGCCCGATCCTCATCAACGTGAACGTACCGAACCGGCCGTTCGCCGAGCTGCGCGGGGCGCGCATCGTCAAGCCCGTAACCTGGGGCAACCTGGACCGGGCCCGCCTCGACGCCGTAGCGGAGGGCGACGAGGCGTGGCGCATCACCGCGTCCATCGTCCGCGAGGTGCCGTATCCCGACGATCCGGAGACGGACTCTGGCGCCGTGATGGCTGGCTACGTCTCGCTCAGCCACGTTGCCCCGACCGGTTGGGCGCCCAGCACGCGGCCGGACGACCTCCACGCGCTGGTCTCGCTGCTGACCCCGGGTGCGCCCGGCGGGTCTACAATCTAGCTCGCGGTGTTCTCAGGGGGGACCATGATCGTCATCATGCAGCAGCAGGCCGGCGCTGGCCCCACCGATACGGTCGTGCAGCGAATCGAGGCCGCCGGATTCGGCGCGCACGTCTTCCACGGCGCCGAGCGCGATGTCATCGCCGTCCAGGGCGAGGCCGACACGGGAGCGCTGCAGGACGCCGTCCTGGCAGTGCCCGGCGTCGAGCGGGTCGAGGCCACCACACGCCCGTTCAAGCTGGCGAGCCGCGCCGTCCTGCCGGGCGGCACGACGTTTCAAATCGGCGATGTACTGGTGGGTAGAGGCCTGGTGACGGTCGTGGGCACGGCCCACCCGATGCCGGCCGGCAGCCTGATCGCATTGGCGCGCGAGGCGAAGGCGGCCGGGGCGGATGTCTTCTGGGTTGGGCGCGGATCGAGCGGCGAACTGCGCCACGATCTGATCGGCGCACTGGCCGAGATCTCGTCCGGGGTCGGCATCCCGACCGTCGTGGACGTCTGGGAGACCGCCGAGATCGACCGTCTGAGCCGGAATGCACAGGCGCTGCATGTCCCGTCGGCCCAGATGCAGGATGTGCCGTTGATCCGTGCCGCCGGCCAGGGCGACCGTCCGGTGCTGATCGCGCGGGGGCCGGCCTCGACCATCGAAGAGTGGCTGCTGGCGGCCGAGCGGGTGCTCCAGGCCGGCAATCGCAAGGTGGCGCTGGTCGAGCAGGGCGTGCGGACCTTTGAGACGACCGTCAACGCGATGCTGGATCTGAACGCCGTCGCGGTGGCGCGCCGGCTGAGCCATCTGCCGGTGTTCGCGAATCCGAGCCTCGCGGCAGGACACGCCGAGATCGTGGCGGACCTTGCCCTCGCGGCGGCGGCCACCGGCGCGGAGGGCGTCATGCTCGATGCGGACGCGCCGCCAGCGGGTGCGCCAGCCGCTCACCGGCAGGCGATGGTCATCGGCGAGGTCCGGGCGCTGCTGCCGCGCCTGAAACAGACGAACGCGGTGCTCGTTGGCTGACGCCAGTCTGATGCGGATACGACGATGGCTGCTGTCGCTGCTGACGGCCTGCCTGCTCGTGGTCGGCGTGGGGCTGGGGACGGCCCGCGCCGCCGACACGGCGAGCCTCGACGAGCCCGGCACCTATCTCGTGGAGGTGGGGACCGGCCGCACCGTCCTGATCGGGCACAGCGCGCTGGTGGTGTGGTCGCCCGACAGCCAGGTGGCTGCCGTCGCAGACGTGGACAACGACTCGCCGATGCCACGCCTGAGGCTGGTGAGCCTGCCAGACAACACCATCCGCGAGGTCACGCTGTCCGAGCCGGGCGAGATCAATCTGCTGCGCTGGTCGCCGGATGGCACGCGCGTCGCGTTGACCTTCGCCCGCAACGGTCCGGACCCCGGTCCCTCGCTGCTGGTGGCGGACCGAGCGTCGGCGACGGTACGTCAACTGGTGCGCGGCAGCATCGGCGAACTGGCCTGGACGCCGGACAGCACCGGCATCACGGCGATCACGCTGGACGAGGCCGGCGGCTCGATTGTGACGTTCGACGCCGTGAGCGGCGAGGTCCGCGAGACCGTCACCGACGCGAAAGACGCCAGTTGCCAACGCGGTCTGGCCTGGTCGCCGGACGGCGCATTCCTGGCATTCGGCGGGCCAGGACTGCACGAGGGCTGCGGCGACGTGGGCAACTGGGGCGTCTGGAGCTGGCACCCGGCAACTCGCACACTCCGTCAGGTGTTCCACGGCGCCGCCGACGCGCCGCAATGGCTGGGCAACGGCGACATCGTGGCGGTGGTCAGCGAGCCGCAGTCCGAGTCGATTCCGCCGTTGTCGATCGTGCGGCTGTCACCGGAGAGCGGCGCGCCGAGCGCGATCGTCCGCAACGTGCCGCGCATGTTCCCGCAGCCGCCACGTCTGCTCCAGATCGTGGGCGACAACCTGCTCTTCCCGATCTCGACCTGCGAGCAGGGCGAAGCGTACGTCTGGGCGGCAGGAGGCCGCGAAGCAGGTCGGCGCACGCCGGCCGGCGTCTACGCCTACCGCCCGACGCTTGCGCCTGACGGAAGTACGCTGGCCTACGTTCGGCTCGGAGAGCACAACGAGCTCGTGGTGGCCGTGGTCGGCGCTGCGCCACACGTCATGGTTAGCAGCACCGTGGGGCTCCAGGTCGGTACGGCCGGGCCATGGGATGCGGGCGGTGACTGGTCGCCGGACGGGAAGTGGCTGGCCATCGAGGTGACCAGCGAGCAGTTCCGAGACTGCGTCGAGCAGGCCGCCGTCGAGCGGGCGGCCGCCGAGCAGGAGCTGGAGCAGCCGGACGGCACAGCCACCCCCACGCCCTGACGCGTCGCCAGCCCCTTGCGGGCCTGATCTCCTCGGACAGCGCATTGTGCCATCCGAGCCGCTGCCGTATCCTCGCAGTGGGCAACGTCGCTCGGGCCGCTGGGTGACCGCGCGAGACGCCCGTTGGAGATGTTCAGATGAGCGATCGGGCGCTGACCCTGACGGGTGGCGAGGTCTACGATCCTGAGAGCGGCGTTCGGGGCCGCCTCAACGTCAGCGTTGACGGCGACCGTATCTCGGCCCTCGCCCCGCGCTTTGAGAGCGGTCGACTGGTCGACGTGCGCGGCTGCCTCGTCGTGCCGGGCCTGGTCGACCTGCACAGCCACGTCTTCGAGGGGATCGGCGAGGGCATCAACGCCGACGCGGCCGGATTGCAGCGCGGCACGACGACGACTGTGGACGGCGGGAGCGCCGGCGCTCGGACGTTCGGCGGCTTCAGAACCATCACCGGGCAGTATCGGTCGCGGACGCTCGCCTGGCTGAATCTCAGCTCGATAGGCCAGGTGGATCTGCGGGTCGGCGAACTGATGGCGGCCCAGTGGCTCGACGTGGACGCAGCGGTCGCCACCGCCGAGGCCAACCGCGACTCGATCGTCGGGTTCAAGGCGCGCCTCAGCACCTACGTCTGCGGCGGGAGCGCCCTGCCGGCCCTGCGCGCCGTCCTGGCCGCCGGTGAACGCGCCGGGCTGCCGATCATGGTGCACATCGGCGACTCCGGCGAGCCCCTGAGCGAGTTGCTGCCGCTGTTGCGCCCTGGCGACGTCGTCACCCACACCTTGACCGGACGGAAGAACGGCATCCTTGGCCCAGATGGAACGATCCTGCCAGCCGTCCGCGAGGCCCGCGCACGCGGCGTCCTCTTCGACGCGGCGCGTGGCCGCAATCACATCTCGTTCCCGGTGATGCAGGCGGCTGTCGAGCAGGCCTTTCTGCCCGACTCACTCGCCACCGACATCACGCTGACGACGGGCGCTGACCCCACCTACGGGCTGCCGCTGGTGATGACGCACCTGCTGTCGTTCGGCGTGCCCCTGGACGAGATCATCCCGATGGTGACGCTGAACCCGGCCCGGGCGATCCGCCGCGACGACCTCGGGCGGCTGCAGCGCGGCAACATCGGCGACGCCACCGTGCTGCGCGTCGAGGAAGGCACGTACGCGCTGGTCGACGTTGACGGGCGCTCGCGGCAGGCCGACCGTCGAGTAGTCGCCGTGGGCGTGGTGCGGGCCGGCCAGTGGATACCGGCCGCCTGAGGACGAGTGAATCTGAGATCAGCCTGTCTGGAGCAGTGCGATGAAGACCTTGCGCGGCATTCTGCCCGTGCTCTCGACGCCGTTCGACGCCAGTGGCGAGATCGTCGAGTCTGAAGTTCGGGCGCTCGTCAACTGGGTGATCGAACAGGGCGCTCACGGCATCTCCGCCGTGGGCGAGGCCAGCGAGTCCACGCGGATGATCCGCGAGGAGCGGCTGCGGCTGGCCGAGATCGTCTTCGACGAGACGGCTGGCCGCGTGCCGGTCATCGTGGGAGTGAGCGCTCCGAACGCCCGCGAGAGCGCCATCCTGGCCGAGCATGCCGCGTCGCTCGGGGCCGACGCCGTCTTCCTGATGCCGACGGCCGGCGCCTCATACGAGGAGACGCTGGCGAGCTTCCGCCGCGTGGCCGATGCGTCAGGCGTTCCGCTGATGCTCCAGGATCTCTTTGCGCCGCTGCCGGTACCGACCATCGCCAGGCTGGTCAAGGATGAGCCACGCATCCGCTACCTCAAGGAGGAGGTTCAGCTCCCGACCGTTGCCACCCTCAAGCTGAGCGAGATCCGCGCGGCGACGGGGCCCGATCTGCTCCTGCTCGGCGGGCGCGGCGGGCAGGCGTTGCTCAGCGAGCTGCAGCGCGGGGCCATCGCGTCGATGCCGTCGTGCATCGGGGTGCCCGGCCTGTGCCAGACGTTCGACGCCTGGATGGCCGGCGACGAGGCAGCCGCCCGCGCCGCGTTTGCACGAGTCGCGCCCGTGCTGCTGATGCGGGCGCAGTACAACCACCAGATCGGCAAGGCGTACCTGAAGCGCATCGGACTCTTCTCGACCACGTTCGTCCGCGAGCCGGCCGGGACGCCAGTGGATGAGATCGACCTGAACGAGCTGGTGCTGGCCATCCAGCAGGCCGAGGGCGTTCCGGCAAGCGGGAGCTAGATCAGCAGATCGGAGATAGCGACCGGGACGTCGGGGAACATGACCGGCGTCACGGTGTCGCCGCGCCGCAGCGTCGTGACCGATGCGTAGCCGGTCGGGGTCGGCTGGCGGTGCACGATCACCTCGCCGGCCGCGACGTTGATGATCCAGTACTCGACGATGCCGGCAGCCGCGTACATCGGCCCCTTCGTGTCGCGGTCATAGGTGAGCGTCGTGTCCGCCACCTCAACCAGCGTCAGCACATCCGAGGGCGTCGCCGTGGATCGTCCGTAGAAGTCCGGACGCGGTCGAAGCACGGCGACATCGGGCTGGGGACGCGACAATCCAGGAAGCACGATGGGATTCTGGACAGCCACCACCGCACGCCCAGCAAAGAGCCGATTGAAGCTGAAGTTTACGTGATTGGTGTGACCGACGCGGCCGTCGCCGATAGGCGGCATCGCGATCATCTCTCCATGGATCAGCTCGACGCGCTCTTCAGGGCCGAAGAAGCCCGTCTCGATGAGGTGCACGAACTCATCGACGCTGATCAGCCGGCGCGCGACCTCGACCGCCATGATGCGCCTCCCGGGTACAGGGCCGTGAGCCACTGCCGTACCGCCATTGTACCGCCGCGCGGACGACCCGGGTGGCGTTCGTCGGGAGCCCCGTGGCAGCATCCCCCTGCCATGCTGAGGTCGCTTCACTGATGCTGCCCGCCCACCGTGCCGACGACGTGCTGTCAGCGCACAGTGCCGCGTGGCTGCTCCGCTGGGCGAGAACCCAGCTCGCGCCTGGCGAGATCGAGCGGCCTGGGCCGCCGCCGGCGAGCCTGCGCACACCCAAGCCGTCCACGGTCTTCCTGACCGTCCACCATCACGGAGGGCGACGCGGCTATCGTGGCGAAGCCGACACACTCCTGGGCGCGGTGATGCGCGCCGTCAGCACCGCCGTCGCCGAGGGAGAGGCGGTCGGGCGGCTCCAGCTCGATATCGTCGCTGGCGACCCACGGCCGCTCAGCCGCCCACCACTGACTGGTTGGCCGTTCGACCCGGAGGCGCAGACTGCATGGCGGCAGTTGACCTCGTTTCAGCGCGGCATGGTCATCGCACAGGGTGCGCAGGCGTACTGGCTGGTGCCGGGCCAGTTGCTGATGCAGGGCATGGCCCGCATCACTCGTGACACGGAGCCGGCCATGCCATCTGACCTCCTGGTTGCAGCCATGCGCGGCATCGGGTGGGCCGATGACCGGTGGCTCGATCCGTCCATCGAGCTGTGGTCGTTTGAGACGCGCGCCTGGATCGAGAGCGCCGACGGACAGCGCGCCCTGGCGCTGCCACAGGGCGTCATCTCCGGCGGCGAGGCCGCGCCCACGGCCACAGGCAGGGTTATGCGCGGGGCCGCCATCGCGGCGGCGGAGTACCTGCTGCGGGTCCAGCATGACGACGGATCGTTCACCTACACCGCCGATCCGTGGCTCAGGCGGCACAGTCGCGCGGAGTACAACATCGTGCGGCACAGCGGGACGACCGCCGCACTCTACGAGGTCTTCGCAGCCAGCGGCGACGAGCGGTTTCGGGCCGCCGCCGACCACGCACTCGCGTTTCAGGCCCGCTGGTATCGAACGGGCGCGGAGCCGGGACTGCTCTACGTGCTCGACACCGACGGCAAGGGCAAGCTCGGCGCGCTCGGGCTGGGACTGCTGGCGCTGACCCGTCGCCTCGATCTCGGTCTGGATGGCAAGGAGGCGGCGCACGCGCTCGGCATCGCCCGCCAGATCGTCCGCATGCAGCTGCCGGATGGTACGTTCGAAAGCTACCTACAGATCAAGGGCACCGAGAAGCGCGGCAGCGTCTCCCTGTACTACCCCGGCGAGGCGATGCTCGGGCTGGCGCGGCTGGCCCGGCTCGGGCTGGACCCAGACGGCGCATTCCGAGACGCTGCTCACCGTGGGGCGGCCTACTTGATCGCATCCCGACAGGGCCGGGACCGTCTGCCGCCGGACGCCTGGCTGATGCAGGCGCTCGACCTGTTGTACGACGACCGCCCCCAGCCATCGTACGTCGAGCACGCCCTCGCCATCGGCCGCTCGATGCTGGCCGACCAGTTCGGCGAGGACGCCCCGCCGGCCTATGTCGGCGGGTTCGGACCGGAGCCGGTCCGATCGACCCGCACCACGGCTCGGGTCGAAGGACTGGTTGCAGGCTACCGGCTGGCCGTCAAAGCCGGCGATGACCGCGCGCCAGCCCTCCTGGCCGACACGCTGCGGACAGTCCCGCACCTGTTGCAGTTCCAGTACACCGCCGACAACACCTACTTCCTGGCGCGCCCGGACCAGGTGCTGGGGGGCGTGCGCGGCGGCCTGGACGACGCCGAGATCAGGATCGACTACCCGCAGCACTTCATCAGCGCGATGCTGGGGCTGGCCGAGCTGGCGCCGGAGTAGCGGTCGCCGACTCGTCACCCCCCGGCTCCCTCCGCTGCGCGGCGCAAATACCGACTGCGTCTCCCCCTCTCCCGGTGCGCGGGAGAGGGGGAGACGGTTGGGTGTGGCTGCGGATCACTCAGGGTTTCAAGACAGCGACCGAGACTCAGGCACGGGCCGCGACCACGTCCTTCTTGCGCTCCTCGATGACCTTCTGCGCGGCGTGCGCCGGCACTTCCTCGTAGTGCGAGAACTTCATCGTGAACATCCCGCGCCCCTGGGTCATCGACCGCAGCTCGGTGGCGTAGCGGAGCATTTCCGCCTGCGGCACCGCCGCTTCGACCGTCGTGAAGCCGCCGGCCGGGTTCATGCCCTGGACACGCGCGCGCTTCCCGTTCAGATCGCCGATGATGTCGCCGGTGAACTCGTCGGGGACGGTCACCGAGACCTGCATCACCGGTTCGAGCAGGCACGGGCGAGCATCGTCGAACGCCGCCTTGAAGCCGATCGATCCGGCCATCTTGAACGCCGCTTCTGACGAGTCAACGGGGTGGTACTTGCCGAACACCAGCGAGACCCGCACGTCCACGACCGGGCAGCCGGCCAGGTTGCCGTGCTCCATCGCCTCGCGGACGCCCTTCTCGATGGCCGGGATGAACTGCTTCGGCACCACCCCGCCCACGATCTTGTCCACGAACTCGAAGCCCGCGCCGCGCTCGGTCGGCTCGATCTCCAGGTTGCAGACGCCGTACTGCCCATGGCCGCCAGACTGACGGACGTGCCGTCCTTCGGCCTTCGACGCCGACGTGACCGTCTCCATGTAGGCGACCTTCGGCAGCCCGATATCGACGTTCACGCCGTACTTACGGGCCAGCCGCTCGGCCGCGATCTGGATGTGTGACTCGCCCAGGCCGGACATGATCGTCTCGCCCGTCGAGTCGTCGCGATGGACCCGCAGCGTCGGGTCTTCTTCGGTGATGCGGCCCAGCGCGGTGCTGAGCTTGTCCACGTCGTTGCGGGTCTTCGGGTGGATCGACGCCGCGTAGGCCGTGTCGGGGAAGGTCAGCCGCTCCAGCGTGACCGGATTCTCGCGGACGGTCAGCGTGTCGCCCGTCGAGGCCTCCAGCTTCGGGATCACGCCGATGTCGCCCAGGCCGATGCGCTGGGTCGGCTCCTGGTTCTTGCCGCGAATGAACATCAACTGGGTGATGCGCTCGTCGCGGGCCTTGGCGCCGTTCCAGACGTGGCTGTCGCCGGCCAGCGTCCCCGAGAAGACGCGCACATAGGTGAGGCGTCCGATGTACGGGTCCGAGATCGTCTTGAAGGCCAACGCCGCCAGCCGCCCGCCGGCCGACTCAGCCTCCTGGGCGCCGACAGCCGCCGAGGGCAGCAGGCTCACGATGGCGTCGAGGATGCAGTCCAGCCCCAACTGGCGCGTGGCCGAGGCCGCCAGCACGGGGATCAGATCGCCGCTCCGGACCGAACGGGCCAGCACCGCCTGCAGCTGGTCCGCCGAGACGTCCTCACCCTCAAGATAGAGGTTGATCAGGTCGTCGTCCAGCTCGCAGATCGCCTCGACCAGCGCCTCACGGTGCGTGTCCATCACCTCGTGGGCGTCGTCCGGCACGTCAGCCGCGCCGCTCGTGCCACCCAGGTACGCCGTACGGTGGAGCAGATCGATGACGCCACGGAACGTGTTCTCATGCCCGATGGGCACGGTCAGCGGGACGACTTGCTTGCCGTAGCGCTCACGAAGCTGATCCAGGATCCGGTCGTAGTTGGAGTTCTCGCGGTCGAGCTTGTTGATGACGACCAGGCGCGGGAGGTTGCGCTCGTCCAGCGCACGCCACACCTGCTCGGTGCCGACCTGTGCGCCAGAGACGCCGTCGATCACGACGATGCCGCCATCCGCGACGCGCGCAGCCTGGACGACTTCGCCGAAGAAATCTGCGTACCCCGGCGTATCGAGCAGGTTCACCTTGCTGTTCTGCCACTCGGCCGGGGCCACGGAGAGGCTGACGGACATTCCTCGCTTGACTTCGTCGGGATCGAAGTCCGAGGTGGTGTTGCCTTCCTCAACGCTGCCAAGCCGCGTTATCGCGCCAGACCGGAAGAGCATCGCCTCGGTGAGCGATGTCTTACCGGCTCCACCGTGGGAGACGAGCGCGACGTTAAAGACGTGCTCGGCGTCATACGGCTTCATGCGTGACTCCTTCGTCAGATGGTGCGCGTACAGACGTCAAGCGCCAGCAGCCCGCGAGGCCACCTGGACGCTCGACAGATCTGGCCGGGGAAACGGTCCAACTCATGCAAGAAGGCCCGCTGGAAAAGTGGTGGTAGTATAGCTCTGGAGGCGAGCGGTGATCCCACTTAGTGACGATCCGGCCCCGAGACGGTCGTTCCCCCTCGTGACGCTAACGCTCATCGCAGTCAGTATCGTCGTCTTTCTGTATGAGCTGTCGCTGACGAGCGGCGTCGACGAGCTGTTCCGGTCGGCCGGTGTGACGCCGCTCGAGTTCGCCATTCGCACGGATGTGCCGCCAGCGGCTCCGCTCGGCGTCTTCTACACGACACTGCTGACGAGTATGTTCCTGCACGGCGGGTTCCTGCATATCGGCTCGAACATGCTGTTCCTCTGGATCTTCGGGGACAACGTCGAGGACCGGCTGGGCCACGCGAAATATCTGCTGTTCTATCTGGTCTGCGGCCTCGGCGCGAGCCTCGCCCACATCTACTTCAACTGGGGCTCGACGGTCCCGAGCGTCGGCGCGAGCGGCGCCATCGCCGGCGTGCTGGCAGGCTACATGGTGCTCTATCCGTCCGCCCGCATCCGCACGCTGCTCTTGATCGGCCCGTTCATCACGATGACCCGCGTCCCGGCCATCATCATGATCGGCTTCTGGTTCGTCACGCAGCTGGTGTCCGGACTGGCAGCCGTGGGAGCGTCTGCTCAGACGAGCGGCGTGGCGTTCTGGGCGCACGTGGGCGGGTTCGTGGTGGGTCTGCCACTGGTACTGCTGCTGCGCGGCCGGGAGCAGACCTACGCCTACGCCGCACGCTAGTTCGCCTGCGGCCCGGCCCGGCCTGCTACACTTTTCTGCTACCACACTCGAAGACAGCATCTGCTCGGCAGCAGCAGCACCAATGCCAGGTTGTGCGAAACCCGGGGGAGGAACTCACCGTGTCCGGCCATTCTAAGTGGTCTCAGATCAAGCGCCAGAAGGGCGCCGCCGACGCCAAGCGCGGCCAGCTCTTCACCAAGCTCGGGCGTGAGATCTCAGTCGCAGCACGCGACGGCGGCGGCCCCGATCCGGACGCCAATGCTCGTCTCCGTCTCGCCGTCCAACGGGCGCGCGAGGCGAACATGCCGATGGACACCATTGACCGCGCGATCAAGCGCGGCGCTGGCGGTGGAGACGCCGCCGCGCTCCAGGAGATCCTCTACGAAGGCTACGGCCCGAACGGCGCGGCCATCCTCATCGAAGCCATGACCGACAACCGCAACCGGACGGTGGCGGAGATCCGCAACGCCTTCAAGAGTGGCGGCGGCAGTCTCGGAGAGGCCGGCTGCGTGGCCTGGCTGTTCGACAACCGTGGCGTCATCAGCCTCCAGCCGAACGGCGAGGATCCGGACGAGGTCGCGCTCAAAGCCATCGACGCCGGCGCTGACGACTTTCGCGTGGACGATGACGGCATCGAGATCTACACCGAGCCGGCCAGCCTGGACAGCGTGCGGAGCGCGCTCGAACAGGACAAGCTGCAGATCGCGAATGCTGAGCTGGCGATGATCCCGAAGACCACCCTCGAGCTGCAACCGAAGGAGACCGTTACCGTCCTCAAGCTGATGGAGCGGCTCGAGGAGCTGGACGATGTACAGCGCGTCTACTCGAACGTCGAGCTCTCGGAAGAGGCGCTGAGCGAGTACGCGTAGCCTCGACGGCGCTCGGGCGGCGCGACGGTTGGGCCTCGGTCCCGATCCGCCGCTGCGAGCGCCACCTGCCGCCCGGCCCCCCGCCGGACCCGCCTGCCGCCCGGTTCGCGCGGCCCCATTTCGAACTCGGTGGAGCACAGATGGTGATGGAAGAGGTCACGCAAGAAGAGAGCACGACGCCGTACTCGGTTGACGTGACCTGGTTTGAAGAGAACCACTACTCATTCGATGACTTCGTGCAGTCGCGCATGTGCGACTCGTGTCAGGATCGCGTTGACGAAGAGGTGGAGGAGCGTTTCACGGTCCTCGACAAGAAGACGGGACGCGCCAGTTTCGAGATCCGGCGCACCCGGTACGGCTCGAACCCGGTCCGCGTGATTCATGATTGCTGCTCGAAGAAGCGCCACTACATCACGCCAGACATGCCGACGCTCGAAGCGGTCTTCCGCGTGTTCCTGGCGAACAGCAATGTACCGCTCACCCTGGCACAGGTCCGCGAGCAACTGGCCGAGTGGTGCCCTGGCGGCGGCTGCCAGTGGCTTCTGCTCCCCGCCGAGCAGCTTGAGCGGCTCATCCAGCACGACCGCTACTATGGCATCCGTCCGGCCGCCCTCGACGCCGCCGCTGCCTGATCGTTCGCGACATTGGCTCAGAGCATGGCGGACACCCGCTGTCCGCTGCGCTCCCCCGGCCGCGGGCGTGCCTCCCAACACTCCTACAGGTTTGAAGCACTATGAAGGTGGTCATCCCGCTGGCCGGCCTCGGCAAGCGTATGCGCCCACAAACGCACTCGAAGGCGAAGCCGATGATCCGGCTCGCCGGCCGCCCGATCCTCGGCCATCTCCTGGAGTGGCTCGACGGCGACCACGTGGACGAGATCATCCTGATCATCAGTCCTCACCAGACCGACGTCGAGGCGTACGCCCGCGGCGCGACGAAGCGCCCGCTCAGAATCGTGGTGCAGGATCACCCGCGCGGACAGGCCGACGCCATCGCCCGGACGGCCCCGTACGTTGACGAGCCGGTGCTGATCGTGTTCTCGGACACGCTGGCCGATGTGACGTTCGACCACCTCGCCTCGACGGATGCTGACGGCCTGATCTACGTCAAGGAGATCCCCGATCCGTCCCGCATGGGCATCATCGTGGTCGAGAACGACCGTATCGTCGACATGATCGAGAAGCCGGCCAACCCGATCAGCAAGCTGGCGACCATCGGCATGTACTACTTCAAGCCGAGCGCCGGCCTGTACGACGCCATCGAACGGGTACTGGCCGCGCCGCCGCGCCTGGGCGGCGAGTACTACCTTGCCGACGCGATCAAGCTCATGATCGACGATGGCAAGCATCTCCGCCCGCACCTGGCCACCGAGTGGGAGGACAACGGCACGCCCGAGTACACGCTCCACGCCCACCGCTGGCTGCTCGATCGGTCCGGCGGGCAGGCGTCCCCGCGCGACGGCGTGACCATCGTACCGCCGGTCTTCATTGCCGACGACGCCGTCGTCAGCGAATCGGTCATCGGGCCATACGTAACAGTCGAGTCCGGGTGCCGTGTCGAGCGATCCGTGCTCTCGGACACGATCCTGGCCCCTGGCGCCTCGGTCAAGAACCAGATCCTGGAGCGGACGCTGCTCGGAGACCGGACGGCCCTGGTGGGGACGCCGCTCTCGGCGAACCTCGGCGACGACTCCACGCTGGGGCCGCCCGACCAGGACGAGCTGCCCAGCCTGTAGAGACCGGCTCGCGCTACCCCCGGCTGACGCCGCCGTCCGGGTGCAGGCGGCGGCGGACGCTCGGGCCGACCGGCGCCGTCGGCGGCACGTTCGCGGCTGGCGTCTCCAGCGGCGACGGCCCCTCAGATGACGGCACGGGCGAGTCGTCGGCGTCGTCGTAGAGCCGCTCGCCCATCGGCTGCGGGTGCCCAGGATTAACCGACGCGAGGCTGCTGGCGCTCCGCGTCCGCCGGTCCTCCAGCATCGCGTGGTAGAAGGTCGCCATCGTGGCCATGACCGCCACCACCGGCACGCCGAACAGCGCACCCCAGACCCCGGCGAGCTTTGCGCCAGCCAGGATGCCCAGGAACACCAGCAGCGGGTGAACGCCGACCGCGCTGCTCATCACGCGGGGCGCGACGACGTTGACCACGACCGTCTGAAGCGCCACCACCAGCACCCAGACGACCAGGAAGCCGGTGGTCGACTCGAAGACGGCGATGGAGAGCGGCAACACCAGCGCCAGCGGCGGCCCCACGAACGGGATCATCATCAAGACCGTGTTGACGACCGCCGTCAGCAAGATCAGGTCGAGACCGGCCATCCACATGATGAACGCCGTCCCGAGCGAGTACAGCAACGCCTGAATCAACTGCCCTCGCAGGAACCCGGCAAAGGCGCGGTTGACGCTGTCCAGAAAGAAGACGGCATCCTCGCGCACCGTCAGCGGCATCACGGCCAGCAGCCCTCGGATGATTCGCTGCCCGTCCAGCATGATGTAGAACGAGAGCATCAACACCAGGATCAGTTGGACGATGAACGAGGCGATCCCCGTCGCCAGCGTGACGGCGTTCGCCAGGATCAACGGGCCGACGGCCTCGACGCGCCGCACCAGCTCGTCGATCTGGAGCAGGGCCGCGATGTTCGCCGTCAGGCCGCGCTCGTCCAGCAGCGCCTGTGCCTGCACGAAGTGCCCTTCCAGGAAGGCGAGGTAGGCCGGCAACTCCGAGCTGAGCTGGATGATCTGGCGCGACAGCGCCGGCACGAACCAGATGACGCCCGTGGCCCCGACGATCAGCATGCCGACGTAGGCGACGGTCACGGCGGCCGGCCGAGGCATGGTTGCGCCACGTTCGAGGAAATCCACGACCGGCTCGAGGACGAAGGCGACGATCCACGCCAGGAAGAACAGCAGGATCACGTCCGCGAACTGAGCGGCGATCTGCCAGATCAGCCCGGCCAGATACAGACTGCATATCGCCACCAGCACGATGACGAGGGCGCGAATCCACGGGTCACGGGTGCTCATCGGTCCGCCTTCGTGGCCGGCCACGCCACCCAGGTGACGGTACGCCGTCTGCCGATTCTAGCGAATCGCGCCCGTACAGGACACGATTAGCAGCCTCCCACCAGGACGGGCCACAATCCTGGCAGCGCGTGGGCCGCTCCCGCCAGCCGGGACACCCATGCCGCGCGGACCCCGGTGACTGACTGACGCGGCAGGCCGGCAGACGGCGTGCCTGGGAGCAACCGAGCATGGCGAGCGACGACGCAGCTGACAAGGCGTATCGCGCCGAGCTGCTCGCGCGCATGACGCGCAGCGGCCTGTACCTCGTGACGGACGACCGGCTGCCGGCCGACGTCCTGGTTGAGAAGCTGACGGCGGCCATTCAGGCCGGCGCGGATGTGGTGCAGTTCCGCGACAAGCGCACGGACCGCGCGGCCGTCTGGGCCGTTGGTCGGCGCGTGGCGGAGACCTGCCGTTCGTTCGGGGCGCTGTTCATCGTGAACGACGACGCCGAGCTGGCCGCCGAGGTTCAGGCCGACGGCATTCACGTCGGGCAGGAGGACGCGCCGCCATCCGACGTACGCAGGGTGGTCGGGCCGCGTCAGATCATCGGACTGTCGGTCTCGCATCTCCACGAGGCCGACGACGCAGCCGTCAACCCTGATCTGGACTACATCGGATTCGGGGCGCTGTACGGCACGCCCACCAAGCCCGACGCCGAGCCGGCCGGCCCCGACATGCTGGCCGAGGCGCGCACGAAGGTGTCGTTCCCCATCGTCGGGATCGGCGGGATCACGGCAAGGAACCTCGGCCCGGCCTTCGCGGCGGGGGCGGACAGCGTTGCCGTCGTGAGCGCAGTTTTCAGCGCACCAGATCCTGCCGCGGCCACGCGCGACCTGCTGGCAGCCATCGCCGAGGCGCGGAAGGGCAGAACCTAGTCGCAGGCGCTGCCCGTTCGTCAGACCCGGCCCGCGCTGAGCGCCGTCCAGACATCGCGAATCCACGGGACGCAGTCGCTGGACGCCAGCTCGGCCGGGTCGATCCAGCGGTACTCGTCGTGCTCCCAGTCCAGGCGCAGGCTGGACGACGCAGTGTCGAACAGGAACGGGTACACCACCCAGACCCAACCCTGCCCGGGGCGCTCCATCCGCAGCGGTTCCGGCGCGCCGACCAGGCTGATCGCGGCAGCCTCCAGGCCGGTCTCTTCCACGATCTCAGTCAATGCCTGGTCGAGCGGTGCGATGCCGTCCTCCAGGAAGCCCGTCACACAGTGCCAGCGGCCCGGCGACGATCCGACCGACTGGCTGCGCTTGAGCAGACAGATACGCCCGTCAAACCGTAGGAAGCAGGCGACGACGGATCGTTCAAGCAGCGCCACCATCTCGCCCTCCCAGCCTGCCCCAACCGACACACAGACGCTGGCCTATTCTACCGCCGCGACCGCGCTGACCAGGAGAATTGTCGTCCTGCCGGGCCGTCCGTCGCCTGACGTCACACGGCTGGGGCCGCTACACTCGCAACGCCACCATGTCACGCTACGGATTCCCAGCAGACGACTACACGCCGCACGGGTACCTCGCGAACCCGCACGCCGTCGCGCACTCCTGGAGCGATGGCGAAGGCGGCTGCCTGCGGAGCAGCCGCACGCATCTGGGTGTCGGCTGGCAGTTGCCCTGGGCGCTCCAGGCAAAGGCCAGCGCCGATCTGGTCGTGGCGCTGGAGTGCCGGGGCGAGCGCATCGTCAGTCGTGCCGACTTTTCGGCCTGCGACGTGTTCAGCCCGCACCACTCGGCGACCCTGCTGACGTTGCGCTGGCAGGCGTTCGGACGAACCTGGGACGCCTCCTACGTGCAGGTCGACGCCGACCGCCTCGGGTTGGAACTCGTGTCGTCGGCGTTGCCGGGCGAACCCGACGGGCCAGTATCCGACCCCGTGGTGCTCACGGTCGGCGTCGTCGGCTGGCGGCAGCCCGGCGGCGACAGCCCGGCGCCAGCGGTCAGGCGCGACGGGCTGCTGAGCCTGGGCGAGCCGTTCGGCGGGTGGCGGCTCGACGTTGGCGATGCGCTCGTCACGACAGCGGACGGACGCATCCTGCTCCAGCACCCAGAGACGGACGAGGATGCTGGCTGGCTCACCCTGGGCCTCACGGATCGGGCAGCCGCCGCCGCGAGCGTCCTCCTGCCGCCGGGCGACAGCATCGTGCGCGCCTCGGCAGCCCGCGTTGCGCTTCAAGCTGACGCCAACGCACCCGCGTTCGACCCGTCAGACATCGTGCAGGCAGTCGCGAGGGCGCGGCGGGCCGACGATCGGTTCTGGTCAAAGGCGGCGCGGCTGGTCGGCGACTGGCCGCACCACTGGCGGCGCGGCTGGGTCTACGACATCGAGACTACCCGCATGTGCATGATCCCTGCTGGAGGCGTCTTCACCGACGTCTGGCCGGCCTGGATGATCCAGTGGCCGCGCGCCGTGGTGGCCGAGGGCACGCTCGACGTGGCGCGCCTCGCCTACGCCGACCCGGCGCTGGCCTTGCGGGCGGCCCTCTCGCTGTTCCGCGACACCACCGCCGACAATATCCCCTGCATCTTCCAGTACGGCGAGCCCAACATGGTGGCGGCGGATGGCGGCGTCTGCGGCACCTCACCGGCCTGGTGCGTGCCGTTCTACAACCTGGAGCTGCTCTACCGGCGGACGCTCGACCGCGCGTGGCTGGCGGCGATCTACCCGCATCTCGCCCGCTATCTCTCGTGGTGGCTGCGCGAGCGCACCGACGCCGATGGCTGGGCCGTCTACAAGTGCACCTGGGAGGCCGGCGAGGACGACACGCCGCGCCTGGACCCCGAGCGGCGCGGCGACAACGTCGTCTCGGAGTACGTGCGGCCCGTCGAGCTCCAGGCCACCAAGGCGCTCTCGGCTGGGGTGCTGGCGCGGTTCGCCAGCGCCCTGGGCCAGTCGGATGAGGTTGCGCGCTGGGAACGCGTCCAGAGCGACTTTGCCGAGCGCACGGGGCAGTTGTGGGACGACGAGGCCGGCCGCTTCCGGGACTGGGATCGGCGGCGCGCCGGCTTCCTGCAGCCGGCATCCGCGGGTGAGACGAACTACTGGGGCATCGATCCCTGCCGCTACTCAGCATTGGCGTTCACGCCAGTGCTGGCGGGGCTGGCGACCGGCGCGCAAGCCCGGGCGCTCGGGCGCGAGCTTGAGGCGTACGGCGGACCGCCGTGGACCCTCTGGGCCTCGTGGAGCTACGTCGTGCTCGAAGCCGCATGTCAGCTGAGCCAGTCGGCCTGGGCCGGCACCATCGCGGCTGGCATCGTCGACCGGGTGTACCGTGAGCTGGACGCCCGCCAGATTGACGCACCATCGCACCCCACGCCCGGCGTCGCGCGGGAGTACTGGCCGCTCGACCTCGACACCTGGGCCTCCTGCGAAGGGTACGGCTGGGGCGCGAACACGGCCACGCTGCTGATGCGCCAGATCGTCGGTTTCCGCGAGGGACCACTCGAAACCGATCCGACGCCCGGCGCGCCGGGCTGGCGAGCGCCGGTGTTGCGGTTTTCGCTCGCACCCCAGTTGCCCGACGATCTGCTGGTTCCCGGCGCGGTCTACAAGGTGGTGAACCTGCCGTATCGCGGGGCGCAGCTCTCCATCGGCTACCGCGTCGAGCGAGCCGCGACGGACGCCGAGCCGGCCCAGCTCACGGCGCTGGTCGCCGCCGAGGCACCGACCTCCTGCGCGGCCGTGGTGAACGCGACGGCTGTGGCGGTACCCGCCAGGCCGGTACCCGTCGTGGCCGCCGAGCACACCTGGCCGCTCCGCAACGGGGAGGCGATCTCCATCACCCTGCAGCCCGTGCCGGCCGGCTGAGGTCTCCGTACGCGGGCGGCGCGGGCGGGGGCGGGCTGTCGAACCGGGCCGGCTCGCGGAGCAGCCAGGAGAGATCCGTGCCCGGCTCGAACATCTCTGACTCACGGCCCCGCCTGAAGAGGCGCGCCCCGGCCACGCCGTGCAGCGTCAAGACGTCGTCATGCCGACGCAGCCACGACCCCTCGCGCAGCCCGAGCACCGGCACGTCATTCTCGTCCAGGAACTCTAGCAGCCGCTGCTCGCGGGTCTCGCCCTTGTGCTCGGAGTCGGGATCGGCGTCGACGTAGTGCGGATTGATCTGGAACGGCACCAGTCCGACCGCCTCGAAGGTCGGCGGCTGTACGATGGGCATGTCGTTCGTCGTCCGCAGCGTCGGGCAGGCCATGTTCGTGCCGGCGCTCGATCCGATGAAGCGCAGCTCACCGGCCTGCACGCGCCGCCGGATTGTGGTGACGAGGTCACGCTCCCACAGCGCCTTCAGCAGCCTGAACGTGTTGCCGCCGCCGATGAACACGACGTCCGCGTCTTCGAGCGCGGCCTGTGGATCGCTCGCGCTGTGCAGCCCGACGACCGGCACCCCGATGGGCGCAAGCCGTTCCTGAACCCAGGCCGTGTAGCGCTCACGATCTGAGCCGGCGAACGGTACAAATGCAACCGTCCGCGCGCCAGCCACGAACTCGGAGATGGCGTCCAGCACGTGCTGGAACGGCTCGTAGCCGTGGACGCTGGTGCTGCTCAGGAGGAGCAGATCGATCGACATGCAGGCAGACTCCGTCTCAGGCTCGCTCGGGATTGTAGCGTTGATCCTCCAGGCTCACTTGCCACGGAATGTCCACTGTTCCCGGGTTCGCTCCGTTGAATCAGGCGACGCACCGCTTCCACGCTCCATGACCCCTCACTTCTAGGAGACCAGTTGCTATGCCGCTCACCATCGTCTCGCGGCTCGATCCACGCCGAAGTCTGCGAGCGCGAGTGGGGCTGGCCTTCGCGGCCGGCTCGCTCATCTTCGCGGTGCTGGTCAGCCTGCTGGTCGGCAACTTGATCGCCCGAAGCCTGCACCGGTTCGCGGGCGTCCGGCTTGGCGAGCTGGCGTATCAGACCGCCGACAAGCTCGACCGCCAGATGTTCGAGCGGTACAAGGATGTCAGCGTCCTGGCCGCCGTCCCTGGACTGCGAGACGGCGAGTGGACGGTGGCCGAACAGCGCGAGGTGCTGGAGAAGCTCCAGCGCAGCTACCCCGACTACGCCTGGATCGGCGTTGTTGCGCCCGATGGCACGGTGGTGGCGGGCACGGGCGGCATTCTCGAAGGCGTCAGCATGGCCCAGCGCACACCGTTCCTGAACGGGCGAACCGCACCATCCGTCGGCGACGTGCACGAGGCGATCCTGCTGGCGAGGCTGCTGCCCGAGACCAGCGACGGCGTCATGCGGCTGCTCGACATCTCCGCGCCGATCTTCGCACCGGACGGCTCGCTGCGAGGCGTCCTGGTGGCCCACCCGAGCTGGGCCTGGACCCGCGAGGTTCAGGCTTCGCTGGAGCAGTCCGCCGGCTCCGAGCATGGCATCGAGATGCTGATCCTCGGGGCAGATGGCACGGTGCTGCTCCAGCCCGACGGCTCCATGCAATCCTCAGCGCCGCTCCCGCTGGAGAGCGTCTCGGCGGCAAGACAGGGGCAAACCGGGGCTCGCATCGAATCGTGGCCCGACGGCGTCGAGTACGTCACGGGCTTTGCGCGGAGCCGGGGCTTTCAGTCGTACCCGGGCCTGGGGTGGATCGTCCTGGTTCGTCAGCGCAGCGACGTCGCACTGGCGCCCATCCAGGCGATCCAGCTTGCCATCGTCCTCGTGGCGTTCGCCCTCGGCCTGGTCTTCGCCGTGGTCGGCTGGCTGTCGGCCGCTCGCATCCTTCGGCCGCTCCGTCGGCTCGCCGTGACGGCCGAGCGGGTGCGCCTGGGCCAGCGCGATCTGCCGCTGCCCGAGGTGAACGGCCGCGACGAGTTCAGCAGCCTCGCGCGCACCGTCCACCGGATGATCGCAGAGGTGGCGGCGCACGAGACCGAGCTACGCGAGCTGAATCAATCGCTGGAGGACCGCGTTCGCGAGCGCACCCGTGAGGCCCAGTTGCTGTCGCTGGTGGCTCGGCACACCGACAACGCGGTGCTGATCACCGACGGCGCTCACAAGGTGATCTGGGCAAACGCGGGCTTCATGCGACTGACCGGTTTCAGCCTGGGCGAGGTGCTCGGGCGACGCCCCGCCGAGGTGCTGGCCGTGGCCGCCGACTCGGACCTGTCGCCGACGGTGACGCCGTTCGCGGACGGCCGGACGCCAGACGGGCAGACCGTCGAGCATGTCTGGCGCACCCGCTCGGGAGAAGAGACCTGGGTGGCCGTCGAGTACCAGACCATCCACGACGAGGACGGCGCGCTGACCAACAGCGTGCTCATCGCCCGGGACGAGACGGCCTGCCGCGCCGTCGAGGACAAGCTGCGGCATGACGCGCTGCACGACTCGTTGACGGGCCTGCCCAATCGGGCGCTGTTCTCAGACCGGCTGGCGCATGCCGTGCGCCGGATTCTCCGCGAGCCGGGCCTGCGCTTCGCCGTGCTGTTCTCGGACCTGGACGGCTTCAAGAGTGTCAACGACACGCTTGGGCACGCGATGGGCGACCGGCTCCTGATCGGGACGGCCCGCCGCCTGGAGGCGTGCCTCCGCCCCGGCGACACGGTGGCGCGGCTCGGCGGCGACGAGATGGCCGTCCTGCTGGAAGCGCCGGTCAACGTCGCCGAGGCGCGTGCCATTGCCCAGCGCATCCTGGACACGCTGGAAGAGCCGTTCGTGCTGGACGGCAACCGTGTCCAGGTCGGTGCAAGCGTCGGCATCGCCCTGTGCGACGATCCGAGTCTGAGCGCCGAGGTGATACTGCACCACGCCGATACCGCGATGTACGAGGCAAAGCGGCGAGGCAAGGGCCAGTGGGCCGTCTACGGGAGCGACGCGGCGTCGCTCGCGCGGACGGCCTGATCGTCGTGCCTGAGGCGCAGCGCCGTGCGGTGCAGGAGCTGCAGGTGCGGTCCGACCTCTGCCGTGAACGCGTCCCCGGACCAGGGCGACGCGGCCTCGGCTGCTTCCGAGTAGGCATGCGCCACTACCTCGAACAGCACCGCCAGCGCTCCGAACGGGCCGCCCAGGGTGGCGCCACAGATCGCACACTCGGGAGCGTGCTCGGTGGCCGGCGCAACGGCATCAAACCTGATGGGCATCGGCGCCCCTCCCCATGAACGGCAGACCGTAGATCATCGGTGCTCCCAGTCGCGAAACACGCCGAGCAACGTCGCTCGGACCGTTGGCCTGAGATCGTCCTCAGACAGCGCGCCGTCCAGGTCTTCGGCGACCAGATCGACAAGCTCCCGGCAGGTCAGCTCTGTATCTCGCATGTTCGCTACGGACTCCCTGGCGTCGGCGCCGACACATCAGCAGCCCGCTCAGCGGAAAGCGACATGACGCAGGGGTCCAGTCCCCACTTTGCACCAGACGTTACACCCCAAACCTGGCGATTTCCGATCATCTTGTCGTGACCCATCCTGGTTTGAGCGCTTACGCCGTTCATGAGGGCGAACTCAGCTATCCTGAACACAGCACACCGACCAGGGGGGCATGTAGGTGGCGGGGGACGTGTACCAACGCGATGATGCAACGAGAATCCCGCTGAGGACTCGCCGACTGGTCAGTCGGCGGCGCTTTCTCGGCCTGATCGGTCTGTCTGGCGGGAGCCTGCTGTTGCAGGCCTGCACCACTGCCGCTCCCGCCGCTCCGACAGCCGCGCCGACGGCTGCCCCGGCGATGCCGCCAGCCAGTCCGTCACCCGCCCTCCAGACCACGACCAGTCCGTCGCCGGGCATCGCGCCGCTGCCGTCACCCTCGGCGTCGCCCGTTGCGTCGCCATCGCCGGCCGTCTCGGCATCGCCGGCCGCCACGTCGGCGGTCGTCGCCCCGCCAGCCGTGCCCGGCGCACCACCTGCGACCGGGACGCTCCGGATCCTCTCCTGGCAAGCGCCAAACCAGTTGAATCCGTACCTGAGCAGCGGACAGGCCGATCTGCTCGCTGCCCGCTGCTGTCTGGAGCCGCTGCTGACCGTGGACAACAGCGGCCGTCTGGAACCGGTCCTGGCAGCGGACGTGCCGTCGCGTGAGAATGGTGGTCTTCCAAACAGCCGGACGGTGGTCTACCGGCTGAAGGCCGGCCTGACCTGGGCGGACGGCCAGCCGCTGACCGCCGACGACGTGGCGTTCACCTACAGCTTCATCACCAACCCCGAGACGGCGGCCACCACCACCGCTGCGTACCGTCCACTCGCCTCGGTCGAGGCGCTCGACGCGCTGACGGTCAAGCTGACGTTCCGCGAGGCCACCGGCGGCTGGTACGTCCCCTTCGTCGGCAGCACCGGCATGGTGCTCCCGAGGCACGCCTTTGCCGGATACGCCGGCGCCGCGGCCCGTACGGCCCCGTACAACCTGAAGCCGTTCGGGACCGGGCCGTACATGGTCGACAGCTTCGCGCCGGGCGACCGGCTGACGCTGGTGACCAACCCGCGCTATCGGACTCCTGGCCGGCCGGCGGTGGGCCGCGTCGAGTTGAAGGGCGGCGGCGACGCCACCACCGCCGCGCGGGCCGTGCTCCAGACCGGCGAGTTCGACTACGCCTGGAATCTCCAGGTCGAAGGCCCGGTCTTGCAGGACATCCTGCGGTCGGGGCGCGGCGAGGTGGTCACATCAGGCGGCGCTGGCGTGGAGCTGCTGCTGCTCAATCAGGCCGATCCAGGTGTCGAGCCCGATGGTGAACGGTCCTCACCGGCCACCCGCCATCCGTTCCTGACCGATCCCGTCGTCCGCAAGGCGATGGCGCTCGCCATCGACCGCCAGACGCTGGCCGACGTGCTGTACGGCAACGGGCTGGCCGGGACGGTCGCGGCCACTGTCCTGACCACGCCGACCGATCTGGCCTGGACCGGCGCCCGCGCGACGTTCGACCTGCCAGAGGCCAATCGCCTGCTGGACGGCGCAGGCTACCAGCGCGGCTCGGATAGTATTCGACGCACGCCCGGCGGCGCACGAATGGCCGTGCTGTTCTCGACCAGCGTCAACTCGCTCAGGCAGAAGGAGCAGGCCATCATCAAGGACGGCTGGCAGAAGCTCGGCATCGATACCGAGCTAAAGGCCGTCGACTCGGGCGCGTTCTTCGGGCCGGCCAGCAATCCCGACGCGGTCATCCGCTTTGAGGCCGACGTCCAGATGCTGACGGTGCCGTTCACCTCGCCGTTCCCGGCGGCGCTGATGAAGCGGTTCTACGGCAAGGATCCGGCGAAGGACTGGGCCCAGAAGTCGAATAGCTGGGCGCCGGCCAACATCGTCAAGTGGGCCGACCCTGAATACGACCGCGTCTACGACGATGTCCTGGTCGAGACGGACCCAGGGCGAGCGCGGGCGCTCTGGCAGCGCCTCGACGAGCTGGCCGTCGGGTCGGGCGTGGTCGTGCCGCTGGTGGACCGTCTCTTCGTCGGGGCGCGCGCGCCGGGCCTCAGCGGACCGGCCCCGCGCGCGTTCGACGTGGAGACCTGGAACATCGCCGAGTGGACGCTGACGCCGTAGTCCGGGCAGGCGGTCCCGGCGTTTGAAACCGCCGCCGATCCCTGGCTGTACTCATGCCGATGCCTTCGGCAGCACGAAACTGAACCTGGCCCCCTGGCCGGGCGCGCTCTCCGCCCAGACGCGTCCGCCGTGCGCCTCCACCAGTCCGTGGACGATGGCCAGGCCAAGCCCGGCCCCGCCCTGCCCGCGCACCCGCGACTTCTCGCCGCGATAGAACCGCTCGAAGATGTGCGGGAGATCCGTCGGAGCGATCCCCTCGCCGGTATCGACGACATCCACCCGCACGGCGTCCGCCTCCTCGGCCGCTTCGAGGAGGATCGAGCCATCGGACGGGGTGTGGCGGATGGCGTTCTGCACGAGATTCACCAGGATGCGCTGCACGCGGGCGTGATCCATCAGGACCGGCGGCAAGTGTCCGTCGACGTGGCCCTGCAGCCGCACCTGCTTCTCGTGGGCCTGCGGCTGGAGCGATTCGAGGGTGTCGGAGATCAGATCGTGCAGAGAGCCCGGCTCGATGTTGAGCGTCAGCACGCCGGCGTCGAGCCGCGACAGCTCGAAGAGGTCGTCGATCAGGCCGTTCAGCCGCTGCACCTCGCCCAGCACGGTGTGCAGGTAGCGTTGAGTCGTTTCGGCATCCGTGACCACGCCATCGTTGAGGGCCTCCACCATGACCCTGATCGAGGCCAGCGGCGTGCGCAGATCGTGCGAGATCGCGGCGAACAGGTGGCGGCGGGCATCCTCCATCTCACGACGGCGGCGATCCGCGGATTCGAGCTGCTCGGCCATCCGGTTGAAGTCATGTCCGAGGGCGATCAGTTCGTCGGGTCCGGACGGCTGCACGCGAATGCCCGCCGATCCGCCGGCCACCTGACGTGCAGCGACCCCGATCCGCCCGACTGCGCGGCGCACATCCTCGGCTGTCCAGCTTGCGAATGCGACGGCAACCACCGCTGCGAACGCCAGCAGCAGGCCCAGCAAGCCGAGATCGTGCGGCGAGATGAACATCAGCACGGCAGTCACCACGATGTTGACAAACGCGATGCCGAGTACCAGCAACTGCGCCAGCAGCAGGCGGGCACGCAGGCCGCCCAGGCCAACCCGTGGCGCGAGCGTCATGGCGGCCACGCCGATCAACAGCGAACCGGTCCCGGACGCCGCAAGGCAGATCATCAGGTCGCGCAGGTCCGAGCCGGGCATCCCCATCACGCCTTTGCTCAGGAGGGCCGCCCCGACGATGCCACTCGCCAACGCCAGCAGCGGCGTGCGATAGGCCGCCAGCAGGCCGCCGACGCGCCCGCTCACGGCTGCGGCTCGACCTTGTAGCCGACGCCCCAGACGGTCTTCACGTAGCGCGGGCGCACCGGGTTCGGCTCGATCTTCTCACGCAGGCGGCGGATGTGGACCGTGACGGTGCTCGGGTCGCCGTACCACTCGAAGTCCCAGACGTTGTCCAGCAGCTGCTCGCGGCTGAAGACCTGCCCCGGGCTTTTCGCCAGGAAGTAGAGCAGGTCGAACTCCTTGGCGGTGAGATGGACGACCTGGCCGTCCCGCTCGACGACCCTGCCGCCCGGGTTGATCCGCAGACCGCCGAGCCGCAGGGCGTCGCCGGGCAGCGTGAGGGCGACGGCCTGGCTGCGGCGCAACACGGCCTTGACCCGCGCGATCAGCTCGCCGGGGCTGAACGGCTTGGTCAGGTAGTCGTCCGCGCCGATGCCCAGGCCCAGGATCTTGTCGCTCTCCTCGCCCTTGGCCGTCAGCATGATGATCGGGACGCTGGTTTCGGCCCGCAACTGGCGGCAGACCTCCAGCCCGTCGATCTCCGGCAGCATCAGATCCAGCACCACGAGATCGGGCGCCGACTGGCGGGCCAGCCGCAGCGCCGTCCGTCCGTCGGCGGCAGCGTCCACCTGGAACCCCTCACGGAGCAGGTACCGCTGCACGACCTCGGTGACGATTGCCTCGTCATCGACCACGAGGATTCGCTCGCCGCTCATGGCTCCTCTTTCCGCGGATGATGGATGGTCGCCGGTTCGGAGAGTGTCGCACTGGTCAATGAACGCCATGCCTGCCGACCTTCTACCCGCGAGCTTGATCCGAGCTTCCTGCCAGTGTGCCGGCGAATGTCGGGTCAGGCGACAACAGTTCTTACGACGATCTTACGGGCAGCCTGCCGAGCGCGGTCAGCCACACCCGACCGTAACGGCGGAAGTCGGCACGGGACTATCCCCATGGATCGCGGCTCAGCCCCGCGCCAGCCCGTCAGCCCTGGCCAGCCCACGGCACGCAGGTTGCCAGGAGCAAGCCGCCAGTCATCGGGACGCAGCACGGACACCAACGCCCCCGGGCATCACCATGTACGGCACCAGCCGGTGCAGCGACTGCCGCCGGGCCACGAAGTTCTTCGGCGACCATCGCGTCCGCTATACCTTCGTGGATGTTGACCGGGATGCCGAATCCCGACCTCGCCGACGCTCCAGACCAGCCTCGAAGGCGTGTAGGCTGCCGCGGAGGCTCGCGCGGCAGCCCGCTGAATCAGATCACGTACCGCGTGCCCCAGCAGCCGAGCGCAGACGCATCGCCGCAATCGTGCAGGCGGCGCAGACTATGGACGCAGGGATCGTCGCCAGGAAGCCCGGCGCGAACGTCCCGACTTGATCGTGCAAGACGGCGACGCCCCACGGTCCGAGGAATGCGCCACTGCCGAACCCGATGTCCAGGATGCCGGTCATGCGGCCCAGGCGCGGACCGGCAAACGTCCTGGTCTGGGCCGCCCCGAGCGTCACCCCGAACAGTCCCCGGCCGACCCCGCTCGCCAGCACATACGCCCCCAGGAGCCACGCCGCCTCTGGCGTACTCAGCGCGAGGCCAATGGTCCCGAGCGCGAACACGATCAGCGAGTAGATCAGCATCTGGGTCAGCCCCAGCTTGTCCACCAGCCAGCCGCCCGCCAACGATCCGACCGACATCATCAGGCCCCACGCCCCGGCGGCGGTGGCGGCCACGGTGGCGGCGTGGCGGAGATCGAGCATGTAGGCAACCTGATGCGTCGGGACCAGCATCTGAAAGCCGAGCGTGAAATTCGCGATCACGAAGATCAGGCAGACCAGGCTCAAGACGCCCGGCGCGTCGTTCCCACCGGTCTGGCCCGAACTGCCGCGCCCCTGGGACTCGTGGCGTCCAGGCGCCAGCAGCGCGCCCATCGGGAGCAACACGAGCAGGACGGCGAGTCCGCAGAGCACCGTGGCGAGCCGCCAGCCTTGCGCGTCCACCAGCAGCTGCACGGCCGGGCTGACCAGCAGCGATCCCAGTCCCTGCCCCATGAAGGCGATGCCGAACGCCGTCGCGAAGCGCGGTCCGGTCCGCAGCGACAGCGTCTTGATCAGCGTGATGAACCCGATGCCGCCGGCCCCGAGCCCGGCGATCATCAGGTAGGCCACGTAGAGCTGCCAGAGCTGGCTCGCGGACGCCGCCACGAGCAGCCCGATACCCATCAGGAGCGAGCCGGCCACCATCATGGTGCGGCAGCCCAGCCGGTCCACCCCGACGCCGAACCCGATGGCGAGGATCGCGTAGAGCAGCAAGCCCGACGAGTAGGCGCTGCTGATCTCGGCCACCGACCAGCCCTCGGCCGTCACCATCGCCGGGTACAACACAGCAAACGCCGTCCGCGACCCCATCAGCATGAACATCGCCGTGAAGGCCAGGGCCACGGTTGGCCAGTGCATGCCACGGTCAATGAGGGAGGGAGTCGGCGGCGGCGACGAGTCAGGGCGTTCTGAAGCTGGGCGTGCGGATACCGAGCGCACGCACGGAGTGTAGCCGGTCAGGCGGACCGGGCGCGGCGGGCCGACGCTACACCTTGAACGGCAGCTCGACGCTCGTCAGACCGTGGAGGTCGTCAAAGATCTCCAGGAACACGTCCACCACGCTCGGGTCGAAGTGCGTGCCACGTCCTTCGAGGATCTCGACGCGCGCCTCCTCCCAGGACCGGGTCGGGCGGTAGGGACGGTCCGTGGTGATGGCGTCCAACGCGTCCGCGACGGCGAAGATCCGCGCGCCGAGCGGGATGGCCGTGCCGCGCAGGCCGAGCGGATACCCGGCGCCGTCGAAGCGCTCGTGGTGGAAGCGGACGATGGCGAGCGCCGTCGCGAGGCCAGGAATGTGACCCAGCAGCCGCGCGCCATGCTCAGGATGCTTGCGGACGAGCGCCCACTCTTCGGGGAGCAGTTGTCCGGCCTTGAGCAGGATCGAGTCGGGCACGCAGATCATGCCCACATCGTGGAGGATCGAGCCCCAGCGGATCTGTTCCAGCTCTTCCTCGTCGACGCCCATGCGCCGGCCGGCTGCCACCGTGTAGACGCTGACCCGCTGCGCGTGGCCCTCGACCTGCGCGCCACGCAGCTCCAACGCGGTTGCCAACGCTTCGATGGTCGAGAGGAACGTGTCGCGGAGGACGCCGTTGCCGAGCAGGCTGCCGGCCGCCCCCACCGAGTCGGTCGTGGCCCGCTCGGCCGGCTCGCGCGACGCGGTCTGCTGCATCTGGGGGGCGATGCGGGGGAGACGGCGCGGCTCCAGTCCCCGCCTCCCGAATGACCGCGACGGAGATGCGCCGCTCGACACGCTCTCGACGCCCAGGAGCGCACGAATGGTCTCTTCGAGGCTGAGGGGGCTGAACGGCTTGGTCAGGAAGCCGTTGGCGCCGGCTGCCGCCGACCGGCGGCGCGTTTCGTCGTCGCCGTGCCCGGTCAGCATGATGATCGGAATGCGCGCGGTGGACGCCTCGGCGCGGATCGCCATGCAGACGTCCACGCCGTGGATGCCGGGCATCGCGTAGTCCAGGAGGATCAGGTCCGGGTGCAGCCGCATCGCCGCCCGAATGGCGTCCGCGCCATCCTCGGCAAACGACAGCTCATAGTCGTCGGCTGGCAGTGTCAGGCCAACGAGCTGGCGAACCCGTCGGTCATCGTCGACGAGGAGGATGCGTGGCCTCGGCATGCTCGGTCCGATCTCCCGGGTGCAACATGAAGTCGGCTCAGCGTCTCGGCGTCCGGGTTACCGATATGGGTGGCTGGCCGTCTCGGCAAAGATAACGTTGCCGACGGGCAGGTCAGGGACGGACGCCTATAATCAGGAGCCCGTGACGCCCAGACCGGGTACGAATCTACGAGGCGGTGCTGATGCCCGAGCCCGACGAGCGCAGTAAAGCGATTATCGACGGCCTTGAGACCATCGACCCTGAGTACGTGCTGCACCTTCCGAGCAGCACGCTGGTGTCGATCATCAACCACATGCTGGCGCGGCCGAACACGACGGCGTTCCCGATCCCGCGCGAGGAAGAGGGCGTCGGGATTCTGGCCGGGCTGGAGCTTGCAGGCAAGAAGGCCGTCGCGATCATCCAGGACAACGGCGTTGGCAACTTCCTGACCGCGCTGGCCACGTTCCCGATGGCCTACCACATCCCGCAGTTCTACATCGTGTCTCGACGCGGCGGCATCAACGAGTACAACTCGATGATCCACATGATCTGCGAGAAGGTGCCGGGGGTGCTCGACGCGGCCAACGTGCGCTACTTCGACCTGGACAGTCGCACGCCGGTGGACAAGTGGGCAGACACCATCGTCAAGGCCTACGACTTCAGCCGCATCACCCACCGCCCGGTGATGGTGCTCGTCAACCTGATGGGGGGCTGACCATGGCCGAGATGACCCGCACCGATGCCTTGGTTGCCGTGGACGCGGCCTTCCCAACCGACCCGATTGTCGTCAACGTCGGCGCGGCGATCCGCGAGATGGTGGCGGCCGTGGGCTACAAGAAGAACCATCTGCACATTCTCGACTCGATGGGGCTGCCGCCGGCCATCGGGCTGGGGCTCGCGATGGGCCTCGCGGACTCCCGATTCGGCAAGGTCGTCACCATCGAGGGCGATGGCGGCCTGCTGATGGGCTTTTCGGCGCTCACGACCATCGGCATGCTCAAGCCCGAGAAGATGATCCTGGTCATCCTCGACAACGGCACCTACGGCTCGACCGGCCACCAGCCGACTGCCGCCCACACCACGGACTTCGCGGGCGTGGCCCGGGCCTGCGGCATGCTGGCGCACGACGTGGACACGGTCGGCGGGCTCGAGGCGGCGCTCGAAGAGGCGAAGGGCGTCAACGGCCCGGTGCTGATCCGGGCGCGCATCAACCTCCAGGGCCAGAAGACCGACTACTTCTTGCACGATCCCGTCGTTCTGGCGGACACGTTCCAGAAGTTCCTGAGCGGTGCAGCGTCGGCCTGAAGGGCGAGGCTCGGCACGGGCAGAATTGGGGGAGAGCGACTGGTGGACCCGATGGATGCCTTTGCCGAGCTGATGGGCCAGGACGATGACGAGATCGAGATCGACCGAGCAGCGCTGCTGTTCTCGGCCGCTGAATACCCCGGCCTCGACGTCGAAGCGTGGCTCGACATGCTTGACGCCTTCGCCGAACGGCTCGGTCCACGGCTGTTCGGCCCCAAGCAACCGCTCGATATCGCCCGCATCGTCGCCGAGTTCCTCCACGTCGAGCTTGGCTTCCACGGCAACGCCGAGAGCTACTACGACCCGCGCAACAGCTATCTGAACGACGTGATCGAGCGCCGTCAGGGCATCCCGATCAGCCTCTCGACCATCTACCTCGCGCTCGGGCGGCGGCTGGGCGTGCCGTTCGAGGGTGTAGGCATGCCCGGCCACTTTCTGGTGCGGCTGCGCCACCATCGCTCACCCGTGCTGCTCGATCCGTTCCAGGATGGCGTGGTGATGGACGACGCCGCCTGCGAGGCACGTCTGCGTGGCCTCTACGGCCCGAATGTCCGGCTGCTTCCGTCGATGCTCACCGCCGTGACGCCGCGTCAGATGGTGTTTCGTTCGCTCAACAACCTCAAGAGCATCTACTTCGGGCAGGCGGACTGGGCGCGGGCCGTCCGGACCGTCGATCTGATGCTGCTGACGCAGCCGGGCGCGCTCGGCGAGTACCGCGACCGAGCCAACGCCCACCTGCGCCTCGGCGATCTGCGCCGCGCCCGCGCCGACTTCGAGCACTATCTGCTCAACGCGGTGGACATGGCCGACGCCGGCAGCGTCCGCGAGCAGCTTGAGTTGATCGACCGGCTGGAGTCGCGCCGCAACTGAGCAGCGCCCCTGCGCGCGACCCTGTGCGCCGACTGCAGCCGGGAAGCTCACGAACGGCGCCGACCCCCTGCGGAGCAGGCGGACGCGCTAGCGGGAGCGGCGACGGCGAGCGCTGCGCCGCCGAGCCGCCTCGCAGAGCGGCCCACACGACCCTTGCACCACGCCGCGTTCAATCGCCGTGACGCTCCCGCCGTTCACAACCTGCGCGTCAATGTGGCGCAGCGCCAGATCGACCTCGCAGAGCGGCAGCCCGACGACGTTCGAATAGCAGCCGTCGATGCGCTCGACGGGCCGAAATCGCACGTCCTGGATGCCGTACCCGCCGGCCTTGTCGAGCGGCGAGCCCGTCGCGATGTAGCGGGCCAGTTCAGGAAGTTCGTATCGCCGCATCCACACCGTCGTCTCGACCACGCTCGACCATGCCACCTGCCCCGCGACGGTCAGCGCAACCCCGGTCAGCACCCGATGATCCCGCCCGCGCAACCCGGTCAGCATCAGCAGGGCGTCCTGCTGGTCAGCCGGCTTGTTGAGGATGGTGTCGTCCAGCACGACAATCGTGTCGGCCGCCAGCACGACAGCGCGGTCTTCGCGCGCGGGGCCAGCCTCTGCCACATCGGGGCCAGCCTCTGCCACGCTCGACAGGTGCGCCGCGACGGCCTGGGCCTTCTGCACGGCCAGTCGCTGGGCGAGCAGCGCCGGCTCCTCACCGTCCGCGGGCGACTCGTCGATGTCGGCGACGGCGACCTGGTACGGGCGCTTGAGCAGGGCGACTAACTGGCGACGGCGCGGCGACGCCGAGGCCAGCACAAGTGGGATTCTGTCGCGAGCAGCAGGTTCTGCCATCTGTGTCACAGTCTCACCGGTGGTGGTCTTTTCCTCAAGCGAAACGCACGCCTATCACTTTGACACACCCTGGCTCACAGGGTATGATCCCAGCAGCGAGGGTTCCTGCCGCCGAGGTGCCCGCCGTGCGGCGGAATGGAGCTCCCTGTGGTCGCCGGCCCCCGACGGTCGATTGCGGGAGCCGGGCGCGCTAGACGCGCCCGGTTTCGCAGCCCTATTCTGACAGCCTCGCCCGCCTGATGGCTGTTCCCACACCCGAGGGTAGCACGCTGGCCACTTCGGACTCTGCCCGCGCCGCGGACGCCGGCCGCCAGCCCCCTCAGGACATGCACGAGCCGGCTCCGGCCGCTGCCAACGTGGCTGCTGCCGAGGAGACGGGCGCGGACCGCCCGTCTCCGCTTGGTTCAGCGCTTCTGGCCGTGGTGCGCACTGCCAATGACGGACTGCTGATCGCCACTGCGATGGTCGCCATCGTGTTCAGCACCATCCAGTGGTCGACGCCGTCGATCATCGGCATCGACGGCTACTACCACATCAAGATGGCCTGGCTGATGGCCCAGCAGGGCTGGCGCATCCTGCTGCCGCTCGATTTCCCGTGGCTGCAGTTGACGGTCCTCAACCCGACAGAGTTCACGAACCACCATCTGCTCTTTCACCTGATGCTGGCGCCGTTCACCCTGATCGATCTGCGGATCGGGGCGAAGCTTGCGGCGGTGGTCTTCGCGTCAACTGCCCTGCTGCTGCTGTATCAGGTGATGGCCGAGAATCGTGTCCGCTGGTCGCTGATCTGGCTGGGACTGGCGCTTGCGTCGGCTGGACCGTTCCTCTACCGCCTGAGCATGACCCGGCGGCAGTCGCTCACCGTGCTGCTGCTGCTGCTGACCCTGCTGGTCGCGTTTCGTGGCAAGGCGCGCTGGCTGCTGCTCATCGGCTTCCTGTTCACCTGGCTGTTCGACGGATTTCCGCTCCTGCTCGGCGTCTGCGGTGCGATCTTCCTGGGGCAGTGGTGGGAGCAGCGCCGGCCGACCTGGGGGCTGGTGCTCTATCCAGCGGTCGGCGTTCTGCTCGGCAACGTCGTCAATCCGTACTTTCCGAACAACATCCTGTTCTCCTACCTCCACATGCTGCCGAAGGTCTTTCAGCTGCTGGGCTTGAGCCACAGCGAGGACGTGATCCAGGTCGGCAATGAGTGGTACCCGTACGATGTCTCGTACCTGCTCGAATCGAGCTGGCTGGCGCTGCTGATGGTCCCCTTGGGCTTTGTGGCCATTGTGGTCGGGTGGCTGCTGGCCCTGCGAGATCGGCAGACCACCGACGTTCCAGAGGTGCAAAGGCCTTCGGTACTGGCGGCCTCCTGGGCGTGGGCGCGCAGCCTGGATGGGCGCGTGGCCGCCCTCGCCATCATCGCCGTGACGTTCCTGGTGCTCTACCTGCGCTCACGACGATGGGTCGAGGCCGAGCCGGCCTTCGCGACGCTGTTCTGTGCCTTCGCCTGGAATCACTGCGTCTTCAACCGCCTGTCCCCGCGTCTCCCGCGCTTCTCACTTGCCCGGCAAGTCGGGCTGGCGCTGCTGGCCTGCTTGCTGATCGCGCCGCAGATGCTGGACACCGTCGAGCGGGCGCAGGATGACGCCCGCCGCGCCCGCGACCACACCCGCTATCGAGGCGCGGCGCTCTGGCTGTCCCAGAATACTCCGGCCGGCGCACGGGTCTTCGCGACCGACTGGGATGACTTCCCCGAGCTCTTCTTCTGGAACACCCACAACACGTACCTGCTCGGACTCGACCCGACGTACATGTACCTGCACGACGGGCCGCTGTATCTCCAATGGCGTTCGATCACGCGCGGCGAGGTCGCCGATCCCGGCGCGATCATCCGCGACGAGTACCGCTCCGGCTGGGTCTTCACTGACCTGCAACACGCAGCGTTCCTGCGTCGCGCCGCGACCGATCCGCTCCTGGAAGAGGTCTACCGCGACCGCGTAGCCGTGGTCTTCGCGGTGCGTGGCTGGACGCCCGGACCATGACACCGGCGTGAGGCGGCCGGTATACTCCGCGCGCTGCGACCGTGACGGTCATCTACACCGCCCGTAAGCAGGGAGAACGAGCGCCCGGCGCGACCTTCGGGCGTCTCGTTCGTTGTGCGATGAGGTGGTTATGCCTGAGGAGGGATTTCCATGCGTGACGCGGGTTTTCGGCTGAGCCGCCGGTCGGCGCTGATCGCGCTGACGGCCGCACTGGCCGTGCCAAGCATCGGCTACGCCGCGCCGAGCTTTGACGACGACAAGGACAAGAAGGGCAAGAAGGAAGACGCGAAGACCGACAAGCAGCGGTCCGAGCGCGACGACCGCCAGACCACGGGGCAGGTTCTGGAGATCGACACGCTCAAGAGCCCGCCCGAGATGATCATCGCGAACACCGACGGGCGCGTCACCGTGCGCTGCCTGAAGACCGACATCATCGCGCTCAACAGCGTCCGCCTGGGCGACCACGTCACCGTCACCGGTGAGAAGGTCAGCGAGATCCTGTTCGAAGCGCAGGATATGAGCGTCGACGGGCACCTGGGCGACGACCCGGACGATGACGACGACGATTAGGACACCATTGAGCTGATCCCTCATCCGGGCAGCACGACGCCCCCGGCTCGTCAGCGAGTCGGGGGCGTTTCACTTCGTTGGCTGCACGTGGCTGGCGCCGCCCGCCGGTGCGCCTCAGTCCAGGGCTGGCCGGTGCTGCGCCCACGGCTGGGCCGCCTCGAAGCAGGCCGCTGCGCGGAGCACGGTGGCGTCGGCGTGCCAGCGCCCGACGATCTGGAGTCCCACCGGCAGCCCCTCCGACGTGAAGCCGCACGGAACCGTGGCGGCCGGCTGGTTCGTCAGGTTGAACGGGTAGGTGAAGTGCAGCCGGTCGAACATCGAGCGCGGCTTGACGCCGCCAATGGTGGCCGGCCCCTCGTTCGGCCCCGGCTGGTGCGACCACGCGCCCACCGGCATCTGCGGCGTCAGGAGCAGATCGACGTTCTCAAACCAGGCGCGGGCCTGATTGTAGAACAGCGTCCGCTGCATGATCGCCCGCTGGTAGTCGAACGCCGAGTAGCGCGCGCCATCCTCGAGCATCACCCGCATCGTGGCCTCGATCCACTCCGGGTGCTCCTGGGCGCGCTCGGCGATGCGCGTGCCGACGCCGACGTGGTAGAGGACGCGGTGGAACTCGTAGGGGTCGTCCCAGACCGGATTGCGCTCCTCGACCGTGCAGCCGAAGTCGGCGAACCGCTTCGCGGCGGCCTCGGCGATCTGCCGTACCTCCCGGTCGACCGGTGCGTAGCCGAGATCGGGACTCCAGACCACGCGCAGGCCCTTCAGCGCCTGCCGCGTGCCTGCCGAAGGGTCGCCCTCGACCAGCGAGAGGAAGTCCGGCACCGGGCCGTCAATCGAGAGCGGATCGCGGTCGCTCGGGCCGGCCATGACGCCGAGCAGCATCGCCGCGTCGCGCACCGTGCGGGTCATCGGCCCGACGTGGCTGCGACCGCCCCAGTAGTCGGCAATCGGGCTGTAGGGCACGCGGCCAAACGACGGCTTGAGGCCGACGATGCCGCAGAGCGCGGCCGGAATCCGCACCGAGCCAGCGCCGTCGGAGCCGTGCGCAACCGGCCCGATGCCAGCCGCCACGGCCGATCCCGCGCCGCCGGACGACGCCCCGGACGTGCGATCCAGCTTCCAGGGGTTCTTGCACGGCTCCCCCAGGAAGTTGTCGCACATGTCCTTGTAGCCGAAGTGCGGCGTGTTGGTCTTGCCGAGCATCACGCCGCCGGCTGCCCTGATCCGCGAGGTCGCGACGCCGTCCTCGGCGGCGATGTTGTTCTCCGTCCACTTCGAGCCGAAGGTGCAGCGCACGCCGGCCATCGGCTCCAGGTCTTTGATCGAGACAGGAATGCCGTCGAGCGGCCCGAGCAGCTCGCCCTTGCGCGCTCGCTCCTCCGAGGCTCGGGCGCAGTCCATGGCGATCTCTGGCGTCGGCGTCAAGAACGCGTTGAGGGTCGGATTGAGACGGTCGAGTCGTTCGAGCACCGTCGAGGCGATCTCGACCGGCGAGACCTCGCGAGCGCGGATCATGCGCCCGAGGTCGAGCGCTGAGGTGTAGCAGAGGTCAGCGGCATCCACGGTTCACATCTCCGCGCCGGGCCTCGCGCATCAGCTGCCGACCGCATAGCGCGGCGCGGCAGCGGCCCGAGTCGGCGTTCGCGGCATCATGACCGCTCGGCGCGGCGGCTGCAACTTGTCGACCGGACATCGCCATCAACGCTCGGGCCGCCATCGCCCACCTGAGGCTGGTATCCTGCTGTCACCCAACCACACTGTTCGACGACGACAGAAGGGGACCGACCGATGGCTGACTACTCGCGGTTCGACGCGACCGAGATCAAGCAGTGGACGAGCGCTGTCTTCCAGAAGCTGGGCACCTCGGCCGACGATGCCAGGATGACGACCGACGCGCTGATCCACGCCGACCTGATGGGCATCGACTCGCATGGACTGAACCGGGTGACGGTCGCCAGCTACGCCGGCGGCCTCAAGAGCGGCGCTATCGACGGTAGGGCCCAGCCCGAGATCGTGCACGAGGCGGCCTCGACGGCCGTCATCGACGGGCAGAACGGCCTCGGCCCGGTCGCCAGCACCGTCGCGATGGATCTGGCGATTGCCAAGGCGAAGGAGACGGGCGCAGGCTTCGTCTCGATTCGCGGCAGCAACCACTACGGCGCATCATCGCACTACAGCCAGATGGCGCTGCCGCACAACATGATCGGCTTCTCGATGACGGTCGGCGGCCTCGGCGTCGTGGCGACGGGCGGGCGCGGCCGGCGGGTCGGCATCAATCCGATGAGCGTCGCTGCCCCGGCTGGCGCCGCGATGCCGTTCATTCTCGATATCGCCACCAGCGTCGTGGCGGCCGGCAAGCTCGAGCTGGCGAGGATGAAGGAGCAGCAGATCCCCACCGGCTGGATCGTCGACGCCAAGGGCAACGACACCAACGATCCGAATGACTGGTGGAAGGGCGGCGCGATTCTGCCGCTGGGGGGCGGGCCGTCGACCGGCGGCTACAAGGGGTACGGCCTCTCGGTAATGATCGACGTGCTGGCCGGCGTGCTCTCGGGCGCGGGCCACATCGGCGAGCTGCGTGACGGTCGCTCGGGCGGCACCTGCCACTTCCAGGGCGCGCTGGCCATCGAGCACTTCGGCTCGGTGGAGAACTTCAAGGCGATCATGGATCGACTGGTCGCCTACCTCAAGGCCACCGAGCCGGCCGAAGGGTCGCTGGGCGTGCTGGTACACGGCGAGCGCGAGGTCACCATCGAGCAGCAGCGCACGAAGGACGGCATTCCGTACCACAAGGAAGTCGTGGGCCGTCTGACGGAGCTGGCCTCCGAGGTAGGCGTGCCGCTCCCGACGCCGGTGGCCGTCGAGTAGGCGTTGGCGAACGCCGAGGCAGCGCCTTGACTGAGGTCCGCCTTGACTGAGGTCCGCCTTGACTGAGGTCCGCCTTGACTGAGGTCCGCCTTGACTGAGGTCCGCCTTGGCGAAGACGATGGGCGGCCCGTCCTGCTGGTGGACGGGACCGTCCAATCGGTCCTGGATGACGACCCCGAGGGCTACTGGCGTCGGATGGTGCCGGATGTCCGGCCCGACCGCGCCGTGCTGCTGGGCCTCGGGGCCGGCACCATCGCGCGGCTGCTGGACGCCAGGTTCCCCGGCGTCACCATCATCGGCGTCGACAATGACCCCGGCGTCGTCGTGTTCGCCGCCGAACTGCTGCGCGAGGTCTCTGGCCTGGAGATCGTCGAGGCAGACGCCTTCGCCTACCTGGCCGAGGCGGTCGCTCGCGGCGAGCATGCCGACTACGTGGCCGTCGATCTGTATCGTGGCAACGTGATGGCACACGGGGTCGTCGGACGGCCGTTCCTGAGGAGGCTGAAGACGCTCCTGGGGCCGCGCGGCGTGGCCGTGTTCAACCTGTTCTACGAGCGCCGCCTCTACGACCGGCTCGCCCGCATCGAGCGGGTGTTCCGCATCACCGAGAAGCGGCTGGTGCGGCGCAACATCGTGGTCTGGTGCCGCGCTCCCGGCTCTTGACACTATATCCGTGGCGGATATATCCTGGCAGCATGACGACCTCCAGCTCTGCCCCGCTGACCCCCGCCGTGTTCCACATCCTGTTCGCCCTCTCCACGGCAGAACGGCACGGCTACGGCATCATGAAGCAGGTCGAGGCGGACTCACGCGGTTCCGTCTCGATGGGTCCGGGCACGCTATACGGCTCGCTCAAGCGAATGCTGGACGCTGGCCTCGTGAGGGAGTCCACGGAGCGCGTGGACCTCGAGTTGAACGACCAGCGTCGCATCTACTATCAGATCACGAGTCTCGGTACTGAGGCCCTGACCGCGGAGCTTTCACGGTACCGAAACCTCGTGTCGCTTGCACAGGAGCGGAGGCTGTTTCCGCAGCCGTTCAGCTATGGCGCGTGATGGCCGCTCGGCTGCGCGGGTACTCTATGGGCTGATCCTGCTGCTCTATCCACGCGCGTTCCGGGAACGCCTGGGCGCTTCGATGGACCAGACGTTCGCGGACATCCTGAACGAGAATCGCGGCCGACCCAGGTTGCGTCAGCTGCCAACCGTGCTCTGGCTATGCACCGAGACGGCCGCCGGAGCGCTCAAGGAGCAACTGCGTCGCCTCGAGAATATCACTACGAAACCGAGGTTGGCGGCCCTGGTCAGCGTCATCCTCTCCATGCCGCTCATCGTGCTCTACACGACCATCGTGTTCGACCTGCGGCCCATCGAGCGTGCACTCAAGTACATGCTCACCGATGATGGCGATCAGCCGAACACGCTCGGCTTCGCGTTCATGATCGGCAGTCTCATCCTCCTGCCGATGGCGTTCCTCCTGAACCTATCACCGATGCTCAGGCGGATCGGGCCTGACAAGCGCCGTGCGCTCTATCCGCTCAACTTGATCGTGGGTGCGGTCATCCTGGTCTACCTCTCGCAGACCTGGGGCGCGCTCATTGTGGATCAGATCGCCTGCCGTTCGGGCGTGCCAAACTGCGACTAATGGCTCGGCAAGCGTGAATCGCAGGGTCGCTCGGTGCCCATCGTCATCCCGACTGTAGCGAGGAACGAGCGGAGTGGAGAGGGACTACCTGAAGCGGCTGTGTGACCAGGAGCCGACGATCGCCCACGCCTACGAGCTGGCCCAGGAGTTCGTCGCGATGGCTCGTGAGCGGACGGGCCAGGGGATCGATGCCTGGCTGGCGCGGGCCACCACCAGTGAGATCCCGGAGTTGGATCGGTTCGCGCGTGGTTTGACGGATGATCGAGAAGCGATCGAGGCTGGGCTGACGCTGGAGTGGAGCAACGGTCAGACCGAGGGCCAAGTCAACAAGCTGAAGCTGCTGAAGCGGCAGATGTATGGGCGAGCCAACTCCGACCTGCTACGACGTCGTCTTCTGCATGTAGCCTGATGCGGTAGCCTAGCGAGGCGAGGACGGAGCCGCCGATGCCACACCCTCTGTTGGACCATGACGTAGTTGATCTGGCCGCCGAGCAATATTTGCGCTCGGTGGGTACGGTGTTTGCCGAGTTCGGCGCGCTGACCCAGGATTCTGGCAATGTTTCCTACGGCGTCCGGATCGGCGCGCAACGCTACTTCGTCAAGACGGCTGGACGCCCAGACGATCCGCTCCCCGCCCTCGACCATCCAGCCCGCATCGCGCTGCTCCGCAACGCGGTTCGCCTGCGCAGGAGCTGTGAGCATGTGACCTTACCAAGTCTCTACCATGTCATCGAGTCGCCGACCGGCCCCTTGCTGATCTACGAGTGGCTCGACGGCGAGCTGCTCAACACGCCCCATGCCCAACGAGACGATCCCACGAGCGCATTCCAGCGGTTTCGCAGCCTGCCGGCGGACGTGATCCTGGGCTGCCTCGACGCCATCTACGACCTGCATGACCAGATCGTGCGGGCCGGATGGATCGCGATCGACTTCTACGATGGGTGTCTGATCTACGATTTCGCGGCGGGGCGTCTCGGAGTGATCGACCTCGACACGTACGCGCCAAGCCCGTTCCACAACTCGATGGGGCGCATGTTCGGCTCCACGCGCTTCATGGCGCCGGAAGAGTTCGTATTGGGGGCACTGATCGACGAGCGGACCAACGTCTTCGTGATGGGCAGAACGGCGCTGGTGTTGCTCTCCGACGGTACGCTCGACACGGATACTTTTCGCGGATCGCTCGCCCTCTTCCAGATCGTCGCCAAGGCGTGCGACCCAAGGCGTTCACACCGGTTCAACTCGATGGCCGCCTTCTGCCATGCTTGGCGGACCGCAAGAGCACAGTCGAACGATTCTCTCGCGACTCCCGACCATACTTAGCATGGCTCTCACCAAAAGTGAGGGAGAGCCAGGAGGCTCTGGCCAGGCTCGATCCCTCGACTGCGTTCGCACGCTCACTCCGCTCGGGATGACGGTGAAGGGAGCAGCCTCACGCCGCTCGGGATGACGGGGGGAGGTCTCAGGCTTGCCCTGAGCGTGCCGAATGGGTCGCTTCGCTCGGGATGACGGCGGAAGCATCGAGTGACCCGACCCGGTCGTTCACGACTGACAGACCACGAGCCGCGCGACGCACCGACAGAGCCTCTGAGCCTGTCGCTCTACACCAGCTCGAAGCTCATCGCGACGGCACCGCCGCCACCGTGGCACAGCCCGGCCATGCCGCGCCTCACGCCGCGCTGCTGGAGTGCGTGCAGCAGCGTCACCACGATCCGTGCGCCGGTCGCGCCTATCGGGTGGCCGAGCGCAATCGCCCCGCCGTTGACGTTCACCCGGTCCCAGTCCCAGCCGAGCGACTTGCCGTTCGCCAGGATCTGCGCCGCGAACGCCTCGTTGACCTCGATCAGGTCGTAGTCGTCCAGCGTCGTGTTCGTCTTCTTGAGCAGCTTCTGGATGGCGATGGTCGGCGCGTCGAACAGCCACAGCGGTTCGAGGGCCGCCGTACTGTGCGCCACCACCCGGGCCAACGGCGTGAGGTTCTGCGCCCGCACGGCGTCTTCGCCAGCAACCACCAGCGCCGCCGCGCCGTCCGTCAGGCCGGGCGCGTTGCCGGCCGTGACGCTGCCATCCGGCAGGAAGGCAGGACGGAGCTTCGCCAGGGCCTCGGCTGAGGTGTCGCCGCGGGGACTCTCGTCGCGGCTGACGACGGTGGCAGTCTTGCCCTTTACGGTGACCGGTGCGATCTCGCCGTCGAAGCGGCCTGCCTCGATGGCGGCCACGGCCTTCCGGTGGCTGTTGAGTGCGTACGCGTCCATCTCCGCCCGACTGATGCCATGCTTCTCGGCTATCGCCTCGGCGGCGTTGCCCATGTGATGCTTCTCAAACGGACACCAGAGTCCGTCGTGAATCACGGCGTCGTCGAGCTGGCCATTGCCCAGGCGGACGCCCTGGCGCATACCGTCCAGCAGGTGCGGCGCACGGCTCATGCTCTCCATGCCGCCGGCCACGATGACGTCGGCGTCGCCATTGCGGATCGAGAGGGCAGCCGCGTTGATCGCCTCCAGGCCGGAGGCGCAGACTTTGTTGATCGTGGTGGCCGACGCCGAGGCTGGCAGGCCCGCGCCGAGTGCAGCCTGTCTGGCCGGCGCTTGCCCGACTCCGGCCTGCACGACGTTGCCGATGATGACATCCTCGACCGACTGTGGATCGATCCCGGATCGCTCGACCGCCGCCCGCGCTGCCACCGCGCCCAGCTCAACGGCCGGGACGCTGGCCAGTCCCCCGAGGAACCGTCCAATCGGCGTCCGCGCCGCCCCAACGATGAAGACGTCCGTCATCAGCACGCTCCCCCCAGCCGGCGAGACGATGGCCGCTGCATGGTGCACCCAATTGTAGCCAGTCGGGCGCACCCGGTCCGGATGCTATTTGCAATGAAAGAGGCATCACATACGCGCCAGCACAATCGATCTTCTCACCGAGAGGGTGGACGACGCTCGAAGGACGACACGCATGACGTGGCTGCGACGGCTGCGGACCCTTCTGCCGCTCGGACTACTTGTCAGCTCACGCGTCGTCGGGCGAAGCGTCAGAGGGCCGGCGGCCAGATCCACGAGACCGCCATACTGAACCCGGGCAGCAGTACCGGTGACTCCAGCACGTCGTCGTCAACCGCCGTCCCGATCATGGCGAGCTGATCGCCGGCGCGGCGGTAGATCTCGACGCTCTGCCGTGCCAGATCCACGATCCAGTATTCCTGGACGCCGTGCCGCGCATAGAGGCTCAACTTGACCTGGCGGTCGCGCCGGATGTTCTCCGATCCAGGGCTCAGGATCTCGACAACCAGCTCAGGAGCCTGCGTGAAGTGGCCGGTGGCATCCATCGAGGCCCGCGCGCGCTCCCAGCTCATCCAGATCACGTCGGGAATCACGCCGCTCTCGCCCGGCAGGACAATTCCCGGTACCTCGACGACCAGACCGATCCCTCGATCATCACTCCAGAGACCGAGCGAAATATGGATCTTCCCAGCTGCATATTGATGTTGCCAGGCCGGCGAATGCGACACGAAAAGCTCTCCGTCGATCAGTTCCAGACGCTCGCCCTCTCGGGGCGTCATCAGCTCAAGATCGGCGAGCGTGTAGCGGCGCGCGATGCTCACGATGCGCCTCCGGGCGGATTTGGCCGCGGACCGTGACGGAAAGCGGGGCGGGGCGATGGCGGTCAGGAGACCGCTATCGCCTCGCGGTCGTTCGATGGCTCAGCGGTCAGCGTACCACGCGCGTCGCCGTTCGCCTTGCCGTTGACGGACTTCCCACTGCCGACCTCGCCATTCTTTTGCGCGGACCCCGCAGCCCGCGCCGCCGAAGCCGGCGGCAGGTCTCCCAGCATCGGCTTGAGGAACTGGCCGGTGTACGACTGCGGCGCGCCTGCGATCTGCTCCGGCGTCCCGACGGCGACCACCGTCCCGCCGGCGTCGCCGCCCTCCGGCCCGAGGTCGATCAGCCAGTCCGCCGTCTTGATGACGTCCAGGTTATGCTCGATCACGACGACGGTGTTGCCAGTGTCCACCAGCCGGGTCAGCACCTGGAGCAGCTTCGCCACGTCCGCGAAGTGCAGGCCGGTCGTCGGCTCGTCCAGGATGTAGATGGTCTTGCCGGTCGCGCGCCGCGACAGCTCGGTGGCGAGCTTCACCCGCTGCGCCTCGCCCCCTGAGAGCGTGGTCGCCGGCTGCCCGAGCCGGATGTAGCCCAGACCGACGTCGAACAGCGTCTGAAGCTTGTTCTTGATCGGCGGGATCGCGTCGAAGAACTCCAGGGCTTCACCAACCGTCATGTCGAGCACGTCGGAGATGCTCTTGCCCTTGAACTTCACTTCGAGGGTCTCACGGTTGTAGCGGCGTCCCTTGCAGACCTCGCACGGGACGTAGACGTCCGGCAGGAACTGCATCTCGATCCGCAGGATACCGTCGCCCTCGCACGCTTCGCAGCGGCCGCCCTTGACGTTGAACGAGAAGCGGCCGGGCTTGTAGCCACGGATCTTCGCGTCGGGCACCTGGGTGAACAACTCACGGAGCGGCGTGAACAGCCCGGTATAGGTGGCTGGGTTCGAGCGCGGCGTCCGCCCGATGGGTGACTGATCGATGTCGATGACCTTGTCGAGGTGCTCCAACCCGCTGATCCGCTCGTGGCGGCCAGCCCGGTCGCGGGCCTTGTGCAACGCCTGGGCCAGCGACTTGTACAGCACCTCGCGCACCAGGGTGCTCTTGCCCGAGCCGGAGACCCCCGTCACGGCCACAAACGCCCCGAGCGGGATCGTGACGTCGATATTCTTGAGGTTGTTCTCGGTCACACCCTCGATCGCGATCGCCTTGCCGTTGCCCGGGCGACGGGTAACAGGGACCGGCACATACTGCTTGCCGCTCAGGAACTGGCCGGTCAGCGACTCCTCGCAGGCGACGATCTCGGCCAGGGTGCCGGCAGCGATCACCTGACCGCCGTGCTCGCCCGCACCAGGACCGATGTCGATGACGTAGTCGGCCTCGCGGATCGTCTCCTCATCGTGCTCGACCACGATGAGCGTATTGCCGACATCCCGCAGCCGTTCCAGCGTCACGATCAGGCGGGCGTTGTCACGCTGGTGGAGGCCGATGCTCGGCTCGTCCAGGATGTACAGGACGCCCATCAGGCCAGAGCCGATCTGCGTCGCGAGGCGGATCCGCTGAGCCTCGCCGCCGGAGAGCGTGCCGGCCGACCGATCCAGCGTCAGATAGTCCAGGCCGACATCGACCAGAAAGCCCAGCCGGGTCCGAATCTCCTTCAGGATCTGCCGCGCGATGGTGAAGTCACGGTCCGAGAGGATGTCCCCACGCTCGTCCTTGAACCGAAGCTTTGCCGAAGCCTTGCTGGTCTTCGTCGTGGGTCCGTCCGCGAACGGCTGCCGCTCTTCCAGCGCCGTGAAGAACGCCAGCGCATTGACGACCGAGTAGTTGGTGACCTCGTCGATGGCCCGCCCGATGATGCTGACGCTCAGCACCTCCGGCTTCAGACGCGCGCCCTTGCAGCCCGGGCACGGGCGCTTCGCCATGTACCGCTCGATGTCCTGGCGGATGTAGTCGGACTCGGTCTCTTTGAAGCGTCGCTCCAGGTTGGTGATGACGCCTTCGTACTCGACCTTGTACTCGTGGACCCGGCCGCCACGCTTCGAGACGTGGCGGATCGGGATGCGCTCGCCCTTCGTGCCGTAGAGCAGCACCTGGAGGTCAGCTTCCGACAGGTCCGCGACCGGCGCGGTCAGCGAGAAACCGCGATGCTTCGCCAGCGCCGCGACGATGTCGCGGTACCAGACGTTGCCGTTGATGCCGGCCTTGCCCCAGGGCACGATCGCGCCGCCGTCAATCGAGAGCGACCTGTTCGGGATGACCAGCTCGGGGTCGATCTCCAACCGATGGCCCAGGCCGGTGCAGTCCGGGCAGGCGCCGTGCGGGCTGTTGAACGAGAACGTCCGCGGCTCGATCTCGCCCAGCGAGATGTTGTCGTAGACGCAGGCGAAGTGCTCCGAGTAGATGTGCTCGGCCGGCTCATCGCCCATCGCCGCGACGATGACCGTGCCGCTCCCGAGCTTCAGCGCCTGCTCGACCGAGTCCGCGATGCGGCCCGTGTCGGTGTCGGCGCTGCCCTCGTCGCCGGCCACCAGCGGCTCAGGCACAACCAGACGGTCCACTACCACCTCGATGGTGTGCTGCTTGTAGCGGTCGAGCTTGATCTCGTCGTCTACGTCGCGGACCTCGCCGTTGACGCGGACGCGCACGAAGCCAGCCTTCCGCACGTCCTCGAAGACCTGGTGGTACTCGCCCTTGCGCCCGCGCACGAGCGGCGCCAGGATCATGATCCGCGAGCCGGGATCCAGCTCCAGCACGGCATCCACGATCTGCTCGGCGGACTGCTGCTGCACCAGCCGTCCGCACTTCGGGCAGTGCGGCTTGCCGATCCGCGCGAACAACAGTCGGAGATAGTCGTAGATCTCGGTGACGGTGCCGACGGTTGACCTCGGGTTGTGGCTCGCGCCCTTCTGGTCGATGGAGATGGCCGGCGACAGCCCGCCGATGAAGTCGACGTCGGGCTTGTCCATCTGGCCCAGGAACTGCCGCGCGTACGACGAGAGCGACTCGACGTACCGACGCTGTCCCTCGGCGTAGATCGTGTCGAACGCCAGCGAGGACTTGCCCGAGCCAGACAGGCCGGTGATCACGACCAGCTTGTCGCGCGGGATGGTCACGTCGATGTTCTTCAGGTTGTGCTGGCGGGCGCCCTTGACGACGATCTGATCCAGCGGCATACGGCTCCTTCGTGCGCGCAGCGAGAACTACCGGCGGCCCTTGGACCGGCCGGGACGGGACGACTTCGGACGGCCGTCTGACCTGCGGCCAGCGCTCTCAGCGGTCTGGTAGGTCACGGGCGCGGCCGGCTTACTAATCCAGGCCTCGGGGACCAGCGGCTGCTCGGCCACCAGCAGCCGCTTCAGCTCGACCACCTGATCGCGGATCGCGGCGGCCTCCTCGAAGTTGAGGTTCTTGGCGGCCTGCCGCATCTGCACTTCCAGATCCTGGATCAGCCGCGCGATCTCGTCCTTCGGCATCGTGGCCGGGCCGTCGGTGGCGTACTCGACCGCCTGTTCGGCAACCGCCTTGACGCGATTCGAGATGTCGCGGATCGCCTTCTGGATGCCGCGCGGCTGGATGCCGTGCGCCTCGTTGTACTCCATCTGGATCTTGCGGCGGCGGTAGGTCTCGGCAATCGCCCGTTCCATCGAGCCGGTCATCGTGTCGGCGTACATGATGACCTGGCCGTCCACGTGCCGGGCCGCCCGGCCAATCGTCTGGATCAGCGAGCTTTCGGAGCGCAGGTACCCTTCCTTGTCGGCGTCGAGGATCGCGACCAGGGAGACCTCGGGCAGATCGAGACCTTCGCGCAGCAGGTTGATGCCGACCACGACGTCGTAGACGCCGAGGCGCAGGTCGCGCAGGATGTCGATCCGCTCGAACGTGTCGATCTCCGAGTGCAGGTACTGCACCTTGATGCCCATATCCCGGAGATAGTCAGCCAGATCCTCGGCCATTCGCTTGGTGAGCGTCGTCACCAGTGCACGCTCGCCGCGCGCCACCCGCTGCCCGATCTGGTCGATCAGATCGTCGATCTGGCCGGCCGTCGGCTTGACCTCAATCGGCGGATCGATCAGCCCAGTCGGCCGGATCACCTGCTCGACCACCTGCTCGCTGTGCTCCTGCTCGTACGGGCCGGGCGTGGCCGACACGAAGACCGCCTGGTAGATGCGCTCCTCGAACTCCGGGAACATCAATGGACGGTTGTCGAGGGCGGATGGCAGCCGGAAGCCGTGCTCGACCAGCACATCCTTACGCGCCTTATCGCTGAAGTACATCCCGCGCACCTGCGGGACCGTCATGTGCGACTCGTCCACCAGCAGCAGGAAGTCGTCCGGGAAGTAGTCGAGCAGCGTCCACGGCCGGCTGCCGGCCGCTCGCCGCGACATGTGTCGCGAGTAGTTCTCGACGCCCGAGCAGACGCCGGTCTCGCGCAGCATCTCCAGGTCGAAGTTGGTGCGCTGGCGCAGGCGCGCCGCCTCCAGGATCTTGTCCTGCCGCTCCAGCTCGGCGACTCGCTGCTCCAGCTCCACCTCGATGTCTTCGAGCGCCGCCAGCAGCTTCTCACGAGAGGTCACGAAGTACTTGGCCGGGAAGATCTCGACCGACGTACGCTCGACCAGCAGCGTGCCGGTCAGGGGATCGACCTCGGTGATCTTCTCGATCTCATCGCCCCAGAACTCGATCCGGATGGCGATCTCCAGCCCGGCCGGGTGTACTTCCAGGGTGTCGCCGCGCACGCGAAACGTCCCACGCTTGAAGTCGTAGTCATTGCGCTCGTAGTAGATGTCCGTCAGGTGCCGCAGCACCTTGTCCCGCTTCCGCAGCTCGCCCTTGCGGAGCTTGAGGACGGCCTGCCCGTAGTCTTCGGGCGCACCGAGACCGTAGATGCAGGACACCGACGCCACCACCAGCGTATCCCGACGCGTGAGGATCGACTGCATCGCCGAGTGGCGCAGTCGGTCGATGTCCTCGTTGGTGATCGTCTCTTTCTCGATGTACGTATCCGTCCGAGCGACATACGCCTCAGGCTGGTAGTAGTCGTAGTAGGAGACGAAATACTCGACCGCGTTCTCGGGGAACAGCTCCTGAAACTCGGCGCTGAGCTGCGCGGCCAGCGTCTTGTTCGGCGCGAGCACCAGGGTCGGCATCTGGACTTGCTCGACCAGCCACGCCATGGTGGCCGTCTTGCCGCTGCCGGTCACGCCGAGCAGCGTCTGAAAGCGGCGGTTCGTGCGGACGCCTTCGGTGAGCTGCTGGATCGCCTGGGGCTGATCGCCCATCGGCTGGAACTCGGAGACGACACGGAAGTCTGGCATGACTCGTAAAGGATACCAGCGTTCCGTCACGCTATGCAGAACATCTGCTCTACTCTTCCTGGTATTGCCAGAGTGGGCAGAGCTGCCAGAACGTCCCGGCGATGTGGCGGTCATGCCCGCGCTCACTCGGTCCGGAACCGCCCGACCATGTGCATTTGGAAGTATTCCGGCGAGTCGTTCGTTGTACCAGGACGTTGAAGGTTCCAGCAGCCGTCGCGGAGACCCGAGGGTGGCTCCAACACCGGCACGGCATCTGATGGGCGGCGAGGGAGGCTTCTGGTGCAGTCACAGTTGCGGGTAGGGCGGCGGGCCTTCGGTGGATTGCTGCTGAGTTTTGCGCTCCTGCCACGGGCGGTCGCGCTCGCCCAGAGCGGCCCTGACAATCGAACGCCATCCTTCACGATCTCAGAGAACGGACCGTATTCATCGGTCGCGAGCAGCGCCGTGGTCGCCGCGTTCGACCGCGCGATGGGCGAGCTTGACGGCTTCTCCGAGGGCGTCAGGCCCGAGCAGGCGCGAGAGTCCGTCTTTCGGCGGCGGCTGCTGGAGCTGCGGCTGCTGATGGACCTGTACGCCTACGCCTACGATCCAGAGCCGCTCAGCACGTTCCGCGAGCTGGTAGACGACGCGTACGAGCGGGTCGGCGGCTACCAGGATATCCCGGTTATTTCCACGATTCTGCAGACCGGCTTCCGTGGCGACCTTGTCGACCTGAGACGCCTGCGGATGAACGTGGCGCTGGCGGCGCTCCGCACCAGCTCCGTGCGCGAGGCCGCCAAAGCGTTCCTGGGGTCGCCAACGGGCGCGATCTACGCCCTGGAAGGCAAGGATGTGCCGCGCATCTGGCAGTTCGCCGGCCAGACTGCCACCAACGACTTCGACTCGGTCGGGAATGCGGCGCGGATGGGCGCGAGCGCCCTGGCCGGCATCCGGGCGTCAGGGCCGTTCGTGGAGAACATCTTCGACCGCGAGCAGGAGGCGCACTTCCACGACGTGCGAAAGTCCGTCAGGTCAGTGCTGCTGCTGATGCTGATGTTTCCCGACACGCGGGCAGCCATCCAGCCCATCGCCGAGCCGATGTTCCAGTTGATCTCGCAGTACGGTGACGTGAACGACGCCTTCGTGGCGTACCGGCTGGCGCCCGCGCTCGGAGCGAACCAGGGGACGGCCAGCGACTTCCTCCGCGCGGAGTACGTCAAGGCGCAGCGCCGCGAGCAGACCGTCCGCGACCAGCACACGTTCGAGAACTTGGTCGGCGCGCTCAGCGGCGTGCAGGACCGCCATCACGTCTGACCGCCGACCAGCGCGCACAGCAGCAGCCGCTGCCGATCTTTGACGGATCAGGATGGCCGCAGGAAGTCCACCGGCTCCTCGCGGCCGTCCCAGACCACCGTCCTGCGGGCAGGCTCGGCCCGCGCCACCACCGTGCCGCCTCGGATCACGGCGCGGCGGACGGGCGCCAGCCTGACGGCGTCCATCTCGGACGGCGCGTCGAAGACGACAAGGTCAGCCCGGCAGCCCGGCGTCAGCCCGTACCGCTCCAGCCCCAGCGCCTTCGCGCCGTTCGGCCCGATCATGTCGAACAAGGTCTGGATCTCGTCGTAGCCGGACATCTGGCCGTAGTGGGCCAGGACCGACGCGCACTGGAGCGGGTCGCCGTACCCGAGCGGGTACCACGGGTCCATGATCGAGTCGTGGCCGATGCAGACGTTGACGCCCGCCGCCAGCAGCTCTTTGAAGCGGGTGTGGCCGCGCCGAATCGGGTAGGTATCGAAGCGGCCCTGCAGCGTCGAATTGTCCATCGGGTTGGTGACCATGTGCAGGCCGGCCCGGCGCACGTTGTGGATCAGCCGGTAGGCGTAGGCGTTGTTGTACGAGTGCATGGCCGTCGTGTGGCTGGCCGTGACGCGGCCTTGCAGCCCGAGGCGGATCGTCTCGGCGGCCATGACCTCCAGAAACCGCGACTGCTCGTCGTCGGTCTCGTCACAGTGGATGTCCACGAGCTTCCCGTGCTCGGCCGCCAGCCCCAGCGCCAACTCGACCGACCGCACACCGTACTCGCGGGTCAGCTCGAAATGCGGGATCGCGCCGACGCAGTCAGCGCCCAGGGACACGGCCCGCCGCATCAGGTTCTCGCCGTCCGGGAACGAGAGGATGCCCTGCTGCGGAAAGGCGACCAGCTGCAAGGTCATCTGGCCGGCGACTTCCTCGCGCAGCTCGACCAGGGCGCGCAGGGCTGTCAGCTCCGGGTCGCAGACATCCACGTGGCTCCGCACGAACAGGACGCCGTTCGCAAGCTGCCAGCGCAGCACCGTTCGAACGCGCTCCTTGACGTCGCTGACCGTCAGATCCTTGACGCGCTCGCCCCAGATCGCGATGCCCTCGAACAGCGAGCCGGTCTGGTTGTAGCGGGGCTGGCCGACCGTCAGGACGGCGTCGAGGTGGATGTGTGGCTCGACCAGGGCTGGCGTGACGAGACAGCCGGCCGCGTCGAGCGTCTCGCGCGCGCCCACCGCCGGCTCGGTGGCGTCGACAATCAGCCCATCCCGAATGGCGATCTCAGAGACGCCGGTCGCACGGGGCAGGCGGGCGTTCCGAACGAGCAGATCGAGCGGCTCTGACATCGTCGGTACAACCCCTCTCACCCGGGTGTGCGCGCTGCGCGGGCTCTCGCTCTGCTGTCAGGTTTCGCCTACTCGCCACGGAACGCCGGCTTGCGCTTCTCCAGGAACGCCCGCATCCCCTCGGCAAGGTCGGCGCTGCGGTTGACCCGCTGGATCTCGGCGGCGATACGTACGGCGGCGTCACCTGCGGCTGCCTCGCCGCGCATCGCCCGCACGATAGTCTTGGTGCCCTGCACCGAGAGCGGGGCGTTGGCAGCGATCTCCTCGGCCAGCGCGTAGGTGTGGGCCTCCAGCTCGTCGTCCGGCAGCACCTCGTCCACCAGGCCGTACTGCAAGGCCCGCTGGGCGTCGATGATCCGGCCGGAGAAGAACATCCACTTCGTGCGGGCCGGCCCGATCAGATCGACGAACGGTCGCAGTTCCGTCGCGCTGTAGACCAGCCCGAGTTTGGCCGGCGGCATCCCGAAGCGTGACGACGCCCCGACGATCCGCACATCGCAGCCGGCCGCCAGCGTACAGCCGCCGCCGACCGCGAACCCGCCAACCATCGCGATGATCGGCAGCGGATGCTCGACCACCGCCGCCAGCGCGACCTCGAACGGGTCGGCCGGCGTCGAGAGGACGATCCCCTGCTCCTCCAGCTCGCGCAGGGCGTTGATGTCATACCCTGACGAGAACGCTCGGCCGCCCGCGCCACGCAGCACGATCACCCGCGCCTCGCGATCCGTCCGGAGATCGTGGAGGAGGTCGGCAAGCTCGATCCAGGCTGCCGGCGGCAGGGAGTTGCGGGCATCTGGCCGGTTGATCGTGACGGTGCGGATGGCCCCGCGGGCCTCGACAAGCAGCATGTCGCTCATAGTGTCGCGATGCTACCGTACCGGCCGCGCGGGAACCAGCCTCCCGGCCCTCGTCAGGTCGTTTGTACGACGGAACATCTTCGGCGCTCCGCTCGTCTAGGAATGCAGAAAACTCGCGGCGGCAGCCAGGCTGCCCGCCACCCGGACGTTCAGGGGGAACGGATGCGCGCTCGGATCGTCGCCATCCTCGCACTGCTGCTGACGGCAGCGCTGCTCACGACCACCGGCTGCGCTGCCAGCCCGAGCGCATCGCCGCCGCGCACCGCCGAGAGCGCCGCCAGCGCACCGAAATCGGCCGCTGCCCCGGCCGCCCCGGCGCCAGCAGCGGTTTCGCGTCCAGCCAGCGGCGGCGCGAACCAGCCGGCCGATCAGGCCCAGCAGAACCTGCCCTCGCTCGACCGCATGATCGTCCGCACCGTCACCATGACCATCGCCGTGCCGAACGTGCAGGAGGCCTACAACAAGGTCGAGGCGCTGGCGGCGGCCCAGCGCGGCTACCTGTCCGGCACCCGCATCCGCCAGGAGGGCGACCGGACGGTCGCCGATGTGACGCTCCGCGTGCCGGCCGATCCGGCCACCTACCAGGCCACACTCGATCAGTTGCGCGCCCTGGCCGACCGGGTCATCGACGAGCAGTCCCAGGCCCAGGATGTCACCGAGGAGTACGTTGACCTGGAGTCGCGGATGCGAAACCTCCAGGCGACCGAGCAGAGCCTGCTGGCGCTGCTCGGCAAGGCGACCAAGGTCGAGGACATCATCAACGTCCAGCGTGAGCTGACCAACGTGCGCGGCCAGATCGAGCAGATCCAGGGACGCAAGCAGGCCCTGGAGCGCCGCGCCGACATGGCGACCATCACCCTGACCATCCGCGAGTCGGCCACGTTCACCCGGCCCGGCTGGAGCGCCGGCTCGACGTTTGAGCGGGCCGTCAACGCGCTCGGGTCGGCGCTGCGCGTCCTGGCCGAGTTCGGCATCTACGCCCTGGTGTTCGCGCCGATCTGGGGCGGCATGCTGCTCCTGCTCTGGGCGTTCATCATGGGGATTCGCTGGCTGTCGCGACGCACGGCCCGGAACTGGCCCCCGCGCCCACCTGTCGGACCGGGCGGCCCGGCCGGCCCGCCCGCCTGACCTCCGTCACCCGCCGTTCTATCCGTCGTCCCGTTGCCGTGCCAGCACGCCCGCTGGCACGGCCCCTGCGAGTCCACCAGATGATGAGCGCCAACCAGGCCGACCGCTATCCCGCCCGTCGACAGCCTCGCCACGACGACGATCTGCTGCTGGATCGGCCGGCCCCCCAGGATCTCCGACCGATTCGCGAGGCCGAGTCGGCTCCGGCCAACGTCCATGACGCGGCGCGCCCGATCATCTTCCAGCCCGCCCCAAGGCCTCGATCGGCCCTGGACACCGTCAGCCGAGGGATCGGCCTGCTGCTCAGGCTGACGATGCTCCTGATTCTGGGAGCGGTGCTGTGGGGCGTCGTATCGTTCGTGGGCGCGGGGATGCGCGCGCCGGCTGCCATCGGGGAGGGCATCGGGAACGCCATCGAGCGTGGAGCCGGCGTGGCAGCCGCCGCGGCTCAGCGGGTCACCGACACGTTCGACCCGGCCCATCCCCCACGGCAGGCGCTGGCCCAGGATGCCGAGATCGACGAGCTGCTGCGCCTGAACATCGGCGGGGAGATCCAGGGATCGACCACGCGATCCATCACGCTCGCCTCGATCCAGCGTCGGGCCGAGCCGACCGGGCAGGACTCGGCCATCTACGCGGTGCTGCACAGTGAGCTGCGACAGCCTCAGGAGACGAAGGTGCTGGGCGTCACCGTGCGCTCGACGCGCGATCCGCAGGACCACTATCTCTACAAAGGCGAGACGGTCCGCATCGGCGCGCGGCTGTACAAGGTCAACTGGGTCTCGATGGAGCGACAGCAGCTTGCCCTGGTGGCGTACCGTGAGCAGGATCGCGTGGCCGCGCCGCTCAAAGCTCAGGTTGACTGAGTCTGCCACCCGGTCTGCCGACAGTCGGCTCGTGCAGGGCCGCCCGCTGAGGCGTTTCCCGCACGAACCGACCCACACGGGACAAAGAATGGCCGGCCCGCCTCCAGGAAGGGCGGGCCGGCCCCTGCCGGACGCTAGACGGGGTAGTCGCGGTCCTTCCAGCGGACCCGGATCCCGAGCAGCCAGCGTACCAGGCTGTCGAGCGCCACGACCTGAAACAGCGCATAGGCCAGCGGCTGCGCGACAACTGTCCACCAGCCAGCGTTGAACCAGCGCGCCCACGGCCACGCGCCTGCCACGCCAACGACCCAGGATGCCGCGGCGAGTCGCCCGGACCCCCGCCCCAGCCGCCACTCGACCAGTCGGATCAGCGGCAGCCCGGCCAGGGCGGTCGCGGCGACGATCTGCACGCCGTGTACTGGTTCGGCCAGCAGGTATCCCACCATAAACTTGCGGAAGCCGGTCTGAAGCCCGGCCAGCGACCGGTACATTCTCACGCGGACCAGCGACTCCGCTCGGAAGACGCGCACGCGTCCGCCCGCCCGCCGCGCCAGCCGCGCCAGCGCCACGTCCTCCCCCAGACTGGTCCGGACGGCAGCATGACGGCCGACCCGGTCGTAGAGCGCGCGGCGCACGAGCAGGTACTGGCCGTTCGCCAGCGCCGAGGACGCGCGGTCGTCGGCGGCCCAGCGCGGGTTGACGGCGGCCAGATACTGCGCGAAGGCGAATGGCAGCAGCAGCCGCTCCCAGAGGGTCCGACACTCCTGTTGCGGGAAGACACTCAGAAGGTCCGCTGCCTCACGCTCGGCGCACGCGCATGCTGCCCCGAGCGACCCCGGTGCCTGCCAGGTGTCAGCATCGGCGAACAGGAGCCAGGGAGCGGTTGTCTGCGCCGCGCCGACCACGCACGCCCAGTTCTTGCCGCTCCAGCCCGCTGGCGGTTCGCTGGTCTGCACCACACGAATCCCGAACCCCCGGCCGACGGCTGCCGTGGCATCGTGGGAGCGGTCGTCCACCAGTACGATCTCGGCCGGTGGCGGCTCCAGGCAGAGCAGGGACGGCAGCAGGAGCAGCAGATTCTCTGCTTCGTCGCGGGCCGGGATCACGATGGCGACTGGCAGCGGGCTGAGGGGAGCGCCGTCGCTGGATTCGGGCAGTGCTTCGAGCCGCGGCCAGGAGCGGTAGTGCCACCAGGAGCGCAACGCCAGCAGCGCCTGCACCAGCAGCAGGAGCCAGGGCAGCCAGCGGCGTACGCCTGTCACCATGTGACCGACAGCCCGTGCAAGCCGGTCGCGCCGTTCGGGAACTGGCCGCGCGCCGCCTCGTCCTGCGGCACGCCGGCCCCGTCGATGGCACGCACCTCGACGCGCGCCGTTCGACCGGTCGGGGCGTCGAGGCGCGCCCGCCACTGCACCCACATCGCCGGCCCGAGAGGCGGCAGATGGAGCATCGCCGGCTGCCATGCGCCATCCGCGATTCGCACCTCGACGGCCCGTACGCCCCGCCGTCCTGCGAACGCCACGCCGGCCGCCAGAAGTTCGCCGCCCGGTTCCCGCTGCACGAGGTCGACGCGGGCTGTGGTGTGGATCTCGGCGGCCGTCCAGCCTCGCTCCTCCCAGTGGCCGGGGCGGGGCTGGCTCAGCAGCTCGACGGCGGCCAGCCACTTGACACTGCGGAAACCGTACAGGCCGGCCGCCAGCACGCGGGCCGGAAATCCATGCTCGGGCGTGAGCCAGTCGCCGCCCATGCCGTAGGCGACGAGGATCGATGGGTCCAGCGCCCGGTCGAGCGACAGCTGCTCGCGGTGGCCGTCTGGAGCGGAGAAGCTGACCCAGGCGGCGTCCGGCAGCGGCTCGGCCAACGAGAGCAGGTCGGCCAGCCTCACGCCGCTGAAAAGGGTCGCGCTCCAGAGTGGACCGCCGACCGGATTGCTGACGCACTGCATGGTGACATGCTGGTCCGTCCGTGGCATCGCTGCGAGATCGTCCAGCGACAGGCTCAGGCTGCGCCGCACCCGGCCATGTACGCCCAGGCTCCAGGCGGACGCCGTCAGCACCGGATCGGCCACGTTCTTGCTCATCAGGTAGAACGACGCCAGCGGCGTCACCTCCGGCGTCAGCCCGGCGAGGGAGAACTCGGACGAGCGCGCGGCCGGCGGTGCGTACGCAAGAAGCGGTGGCCGCGAGGACCGGCCGAACAGGCGCACCCGCAGGGCCGACGCCGCGACAGGCAGACCACTCACGACGGCAAGGACCGACGCATTCGCAGCCATCGCCAGCAACGCCCGCCGGCGTGGCTCAATCGGGTGTGGCACGCCGCCGGCGGCCACGGCTGGACGGACGCGCCGTCCCCTGAGCGTGCCGTAGACGACCCAGAAGCCGCCCACCAGCGTCAGCACGCCCGGCAGGCCTCCGGCCCGCGTCAGCACCCACCCGATGAGCGCTGACGCCAGCAGCGCAGCCGGCAGCGCCAGCCGCCCGAGCCGTCCGGCCGACGCCACTGCTCCGAGCAGACCCGCCGTCGCGAGCCAGACCGCCGACGCCCCGAACAGCGCCAGGGGCTTACCGGCCGCGCCGAACGACTCCAGCAGCCAGTTGGCGACCGGCACCGGCGTCCATTCCATGATGGCGGCAGCCAACGGCTCCAGGGGCGGAGGGCGGTCCAGCCCCACGGCCACCAGCGCCGACGCCAGCAGCGAGGCCAGCGCTGCCAGGTCGGCGTGACGCGGTGCAGCGCGCGGGCGGCGGTCCCCGTCCGCCTCAGGAATCGGATCGACGCCCACGGCCGACGCCGTATCATCCACCTCAACACCAGCCCTGGATCGCATGTGACGTACGGTCAATTTCTGCTGATCTTCCTGGTGGTCCCAATCTGCATGCTGACGCTGCTGCTGCACCGCCACCTGACGACGGGCTACCTGCGTGTGGTCGGGCTGATGGCGCTGGCGGCCTTCGTGTACGCGACGCCGTGGGACAATCTGATTGTCGCGCAGGGCGTCTGGACCTACGATCCGCAGCGTGTCGTCGGCGTCATTCTCGGCTGGGTACCCCTGGAAGAGTACCTGTTCTTCCTGCTCCAGCCGCTGCTGTCCGGCCTGATCGTCCTGGCCCTGCTCGTACGCACGCGGCGGGCCGCCGGCTGATGCTGGGGCAGTGGACGTATCTCGTGTACGAGCTAGCCTGGGCGCTGCCGGTCATCCTGGGGCAGTGGGCGCTGGCCCATCGGACGCTGCGGGCGTACTGGCGCGTGGTGGTCCCTGGCATCGCCATCCCCACGCTCTACCTGTGCGCTGCTGACGTCCTGGCCATCCACATCGGCATCTGGAGCCTCCATCCTGAGCTGACCCTCAACATCTGGCTAGGCGGGCTGCCGCTCGAAGAGGGCGTGTTCTTCCTGGTCACGAACGTCATGGTGGTGCAGGGGATCGTGATGCTGGTCTGCAAGCCGCCAGCCTGATAGGGCCGAGTCGCATGCCGTGCGATCGTCCGCGCAGCTGTGAATCGAGCGGGCGTCAGTCGCAGGCTGGCAGGCTGCACTGTCGGGGTCAGTCGCCGACGCTGCGACCGAGCCGTTATGCGGAGACACCGGACGGTCCGGGCAAGGGCGTCCCCTGGCCGGGCAGCACGAGCCGATCCCGCAGCGCCACGAGAGCCGGCGCGATCCCGAGGGCAGTTGCCAGGAGGATCGGTCCCCACAGCCCGACGCTCGCGCTGAGGGCCATCGCCCAGATGACGTTCGCGACGTAGACGGCGAAGGGGATCATCGCGGGAGCCTGTCCGGGCCGCACATCGCCCTGCCAGAGCAGCCGGCTGACGGCCATGAACGCGAGTCCAGTCGCGATCCACCCGAGCAAGTTCTGCAGCGGCATCCCGAAGTAGAAGCCGGTCTGGTGCCAGACCCAGAATTTGAGCGGCAGGCTGTCGTGAGCCATCGCGGGGTCCAGCACGAGATCCCAGGCCATCAGCAGCCATCCGCCGAAGAGAACGCTCGAGAGTCCCAGGCGCGGCGCCCGCGCCTGCGCCAGGATGGTTGACGCCAGCAGGTACGAGCAGAACCCCATGTAGAACCAGGACAGCGGGATGGTGTACGGCACCCGGTCGAGCACCTTGGCGCCGAGGCCGGCGGTGTACTCGTACGCGCCGAACGGCCAGCCCGTCCCGGTCCCGAGCAGCTCGAAGCCGAGCGAGATGGCGCAGGACGCCACGAAGAAGATCGCCGTTCGGGCTGGCCCGACGGTCGCCAGGCCGTAGACCAGCATCACGGCTGCGCCGAGCCAGATGTGCAGCGCCCCGGCGTACTCCATGCTGGCCGCGAAGACCGACGTCAGCAGCGGACTCCCCGACCAGAGCCACGGATTCGGGATCATGACCAGCATGCCGATCAGGCCGAACACGAGTGCAACGATGTGCGCGACGAGCAACCCTCTGGCAGCGGACATCAGCTATGCACTCCCGTAACAAGAGGTCGGCCACGCCAGGTGTGCCGTCTCTTGAGGATACTGGCCCACAGGCGCAGCGCAACAGGAAAATCGGCCAGCGGGGCCAGCCAGAATGTCCACGGCGGCGCGGAGTAGGCCCGCCGAATGCCCACCAGCACGCCGACGCGGAGCACCAGCAGCAACACGTTCAGGGCCACTAGCAGACGACACGCGGTATCGCCGCGCGCACCCGGTCCACGGCCCAGCAGCAGCGCCAGGAGCGGCAGCGGCAAGCCCTGTGCCAGCGTCACCTCGGCCAGCCCGACGAGGCTCGACCACGGCGTATAGCGGTCGCGCAGTGGCAGCGAACGGGTCCACCCGTTCCAGGCCTCGTGCCAGCGGTCGTACATGCGGACGCTGACCAACCCGTCCGTCTCGTAGAACGCGGCCAGCCCACCCGACACGACCAGCGTCCGGGCGATGGTCACGTCCTCGCAACGGGAGGCGCGGGCGACGCCGAAGCCGCCAGCCGCGCGGAGGGCCTCACGGTCGAGCAGCTGGCACTGCCCGTTCGCCTGCACCTCGCCCCTGTACCGCGCCACGCGGCCCGGCCGACCGAGCCGGTAGACGAGGGTCGTCAGGCAGGCCGGGTGCAACAGCCCGAGCGCCGGGCCGCTGACGTCCTGCACGGTCGCGACGCTGGCCGTCACGACCCGGTCGGCGAGGGCGCGCGCCACGAGGCCGGCCGCCAATCCAGCACGCGGGCGAACGTCGGCATCGATGGTCAGCAGCCAGGGGGAGGCCGCGCTCGCGGCGCGCCGTCCGACCTCCAGCCCCCAGGCCTTGCCGTTCCAGTCGGGCGGGATCGGCGCGGAGTCCAGCAGTCGCACCCGAGGATCACGATGGGCGACCGCCCGCACCAGCCCCTCGGTGCCGTCCTCAGAGCCGCCGTCCACCACCAGGATCTCGCGGACGGTCGCGTCCTGTGCCAGCAGCCCTTCCAGGCACGGCTCGAGCCGCAGGGCTTCGTTCAGGACCGGGACCACGACGCTGACCGCGCCCGGCTGGATGCGTGCGCCCGCGGAGATGGACGGCCCGCATGGACCCGCCCGCAGCCGACGAATCACCCGCGACGCTGCCGCTGCCTGCAGGAGGCCGAGTAGGACGACGCCCGCATGCCATCGTCGCATACGGGCGTTGTACCTGATCGGTGGGGTCGGGCCACTCGATAAGCGGAGTCAAGCCACCCGCCGATACGCTCCGTCGATGGTCTCGCCGGGCCGCGCGCGCCGCTCGGCGTCGCCGGACTCGGGCAGCCGGCCGTCCAGGTCCGCCTCGTGCTCCTTGACGATCCAGGACGGGCAGGCCCGGAAGAACAGGTTCAGACCGGCCAGAATCGCGACGAGATCGTCGCCCTGCCCGAGCACCGGAATCCAGTCTGGCGCGAAGTCGAGCGGCGACACCACGTAGATCGCCGTGGCGTAGAAGACGACCTTCGCCAGCAGCGGCACCCGCGAATCGCGCAGCAGGCGATAGGTTAGCCGCGCAGAGCGCCAGAGCTGCGACAGGAGCGAGAACTTGCCGAACATCGATGAGGCCTCCACTGGTGGACGGGCGCAATTGGCGTGCCAGGAGCCGGTCCGCGGCAGAAAGGCCGGGCCGCGCTCAGCAGTAGGACGCTGGGAACGGGCCGGTTGTTGCATTTCCTGGCAGGACGGGCCGCCAGGGCGGCGCGCCGTCCGTCAGCCTGGCCTCAGGCTGGAACCTCGCCAGCCGGCGCCACGGTGTGCGGTCGGGCGCGGTCCCGCAGCACGACCGCCGCCAGCACGACCAGGAAGATGGTGGTGCTGACCAGCACGATGGCCCCGCCCGAGGCGACGTTGGCGTAGAACGACAGGTACAGCCCGGCAATCGACGACACGGCCGAGATCACCGCGCCCATCAGCATGATCCGGTGGAAGCGGCGCGTCAGCAGGGACGCCGTCGCCGCCGGCGTGACGAGCATCGCCACCACCAGCACGATCCCGACCGCCCGCATCGCCACGACCACCGTGACGCCGATCATCGCCAGCAGCAGGTACTGAAGCACACCGACCGGCAGCCCGCTCGCCTCGGCCATCACCGGGTCGAAGGCGACGAAGAACAGCTCCTTGTAGACCAGGAAGATCGTCAGCAGGACGAGGCCGCCGGCGATCGAGATCAGGGCCAGGTCGTCGAAGCCCACGCCCAGCACGTTGCCGAACAGGTAGGCGAACAGATCGACGGTGTAGTTCTGGACGCGGCTGATGATGACGATGCCCAGCGAGAAGGCGAAGGCGAACAGGACGCCAATCGCTGTGTCCGAGCTGATGCGGGCCGTCCGGCTGAGAAAGGCGATCAGCAGGGAGGTCGCGACCGCCGCGACCGCCGCGCCAAGGTAGATGTTCGCGCCGCCGACGAACGCCACCGCCACGCCGGCGAACGAGGCGTGCGCCAGCGCATCGCCCACGAACGACAGGCCCTTCCAGACCACGAACGCCCCGACCACCGCGCAGAGCACCCCGACGATCAACGTGGCGGCCAGTGCGCGCTGCATGAAGGGAAACAGGAACGGATCGAGGAGCAGGCGGGGCAGATCAAGCATCGCCGACGCCCACGACCTCGGCGTGGCTGCCCACGTCGATGGCGTAGTACCGATCCCCGACGCGCACCAGCGCCATCCGGGGACCGTAGGTGGCGCGCAGGTTGGCCTCGTTGAACACGTCCTCAGGCCGGCCGACCGCCACGATGCGCCGATTGACGAACGCCACGAGGTCGAACTGCTCGGCCACGCTCGACAGGTTGTGGGTGGTCAGCAGCGAGGTGACGCCACGGTCGCTCAGGTGGCGCAGCAGGTGGTAGATGTCGCGCTCGGTCAGCGCGTCCACGCCGGCCAGCGGCTCGTCGAGCAGCAACAGCTCCGGTTCCTGCACCAGCGCCCGCGCGAAGAAGACGCGCTGCTGCTGGCCACCAGACAACTCCCCCACCTGCCGGTCGATCCGGTCGCCCATGCCGACGCGATCCAACGCGTCGCGGACGAGCTGCCAGTCAACGTTGCCCGGCCGGCGCAGCCACCCGAGCCGACCGTACCGCCCCATCATGACGACCTCGCCGACGGTGGCCGGGAAGCGCCAGTCGCCGGAGCCGGTCTGCGGCACGTACCCGATGCGCTTGCGGGCGTCTGACGGTCGCTGGCCCAGGACGCGCGCCTCGCCGGTCCAGGGCGGCAGCAGGCCCAGCAGCAGCTTGAGCAGCGTGGACTTGCCGCCGCCGTTCGGCCCGACAATCGCCATCATCGTGCCGCGCGGGGCCTGGAGGGTGACCTCGTTCAGCGCCCGATGGCCTCGGTAACCGGCCGCGACGTCCCGCAGATCGACGGCCAGCGGGACCTCAGCCGGCCGGCGTTTCGGACCGGAGATGTCACTCGCCGCGCCCAGTGAATCGGTCGCCGTCACGCTGGCCGCCAGCAATCGGGGCGTCGAGATCGACCACAGGTCGAAGCAACATCGCTATCGACACTGAATCTCAGCGACAGAGCACGACCAGATGAGAAGCGCATACGCCCAGACATCGGGTATTAGTGCGACGCCGTGATGCTGGCGGAGACGTCCACGCCACGCTCGCGGCAGGCCGCGCACCGCCCGACCAGCTCAAGATGGTGGGTCAGCAGGTCGAAGCCGGCCTCGGCGGCCATCTTGCGGATCTGCCCCTCGATGCCGGCCGCCTCAAGCGGCAGGACCGTGCCGCACGAGACGCACATCAGGTGATGATGGTGCTTCGTCTCGCAGACGGTGTAGCGGTGGCAGCCGTCGCCGGTGTGAATACGGTTGAGCACGCCAAGCTCGGTCAGCAGGTCGAGCGTGCGGAACACCGTCGCTCGGCCGATGCCGCGGTGCCGCGACCGCACATCCTCCCAGACTTCCTGGGCGCTGAAGTGGTCCTGGCGTGGCGCGACCATCTTGATGATGGCCTGGCGCGGAGTGGTCAAGCGATGCCCTTCCTTGGTCAGTTGTCCAATGATCTGCGTTGCATCAGCCACGGTGAAGGGCTCCTCGTCGACGACCTGAGACACGGTTCCACACTCGATAAGTTTCCCAAACACGCTCTCAACTCGTCAACAGGAGCCGGCCAGCACCCAGGGCGATCGCATGCTGATGTCGTCGTGCAGCGGCGTCGGGGCTTGAAAGCCCCGCCTACCATCCTGCAGTCGCTGCGCGACGCGCCGGTCGCACCAGTGCTTGCCGTTCCCGGTGTCCGTCGCGCAGCGACTGAATGAGTGTACGCGGGGACTTCAGTCCCCGACCGCCCGTTCCATGATGTTTCGGGTACACCGATGAACATGCAATCGCCCTGAGTCACGAACCGGAGCAATCGCATGTTGATGTCGTCGTGCCGCCGCGTCGGGGCTTGAAAGCCCCGCCTACCATCCTGCAGTTGCTGCGCGACGCTCCAGTCGCACCAGTGCCGGCCGTTCCCGACGGCCGTCGCGCAGCGACGGCGTGACGGTAGGCGGGGACTTCAGTCCCCGACCGCCCGTTCCATGATGCTCCGGGTACACCAATGAACATGCAATCGCCCTGGGCCAGCACCGCGCCCCCGAGCAGGATGATGAGATTCTATCTCAACAGGCGGCCGTGGACAAGCGGCTGGCTCGACGCTTTCAACACGCTGGCAGCGGCCGCCCGCGAAAAGATGGCAAGATCATGCGAGCAGGCTCAGGCGCAGCGCGCCACGCCGCCTGTTCACGGCCCGACCGATCCCCCGTCCGACCGATCCACGAGAGTGAGGTTGCCATGCGCGGATTCATCGTCGTCTGGCTGGCAGCGTTCGGCATCGTCACGATGGCGGCGTCGGGCATCACCTACGTCGTCGCTCGCAGCACGCCGTCTGCCCCCCTCCCGCCGCGCCAGGCGATCAGCTTCGAGTCGGACGCCTCGACCATTCCTGCGCACGGCCCAGCCGACGCGCTGGAGATCGTGTCGCTCCGGCTCCCGGTGGACGCCACGGGCGATCAGGCCCGCCGGAAGCTCCAGAGCGCTGTCATCTACCCGTATTCGACCCCGCAGCACTGGCGCGTCTGCCTCGACGACGCTTGCTGGATCGCGCACGGACCAGGGCGCTACGCCGAGCCGGAGAACGACGCGGCCCGTACGCTCGAAGCCCGTGCGCCCACCGCGCCCAGATGACCGACGCGTCGTCAGGGACTGCCGCTCAGCCGCGCGGCCTGCTGGCGTCGTGGCCCTGGCTGCCGGTGGTGCTCGTCGGGGCGGCCAGCGCGGCGATCTACGCCTGGGCCTTCATGATGACCTGGCCCCTCTGGGAGCTGTGGCAGCAGCCCCAGGCGGACTACACCTGGTTCGGTCGGTACACCGTCGCCAGCCAGGTCCAGTACGTCGGGGCGTTCCTGGCGCTGTTCCTGCTCCAGTACGTGGCCTACCACTACCTCCGCCGCGTTCCTGACGCCGTCCCCATCGACCTGATCCTGGCCGGGCAGCTGGTCTTCGGCATCTTGCAGGTGTGGATCTATCCGGTCGCCGCGCTGGACCTGTACGACTACCTGATGTACGGTCGGACGATCCTGGTCTACGGCGGGAACCCGTTCTTCCAGCCACCCTCGGCGTTTCCCGATCCGCTGGTTGCCTACTCGCCCTGGCCGAACGAACGGTCGGTCTACGGGCCGGTCTGGCAGGTGCTGAGCCTCGTGCCGACGGCCATCGCCGGCGAGAGCATCCTGCGCGGCCTCGTGCTGTTCAAAGTGCTCGGCCTGATCGCGTTCATCGGCTGCACCCTGGTGATCTGGCGTGTGCTGAAACGCCTGTGCCCCACGATGGCGGCGTCCGGCACGCTGTTGTTCGCCTGGAACCCGTTGCTCCAGTTCGAGCTGGTCGGCAACGGCCACAACGACGTGGTGATGGCGCTGTTTCTGCTGCTGGCCGTCTGGGCGCTGCTGGCCGAGCGGCGACTGCTCGTCCTGCCCTTGCTGGCGCTCGCGGTGCTGACCAAGCTGCTGGTGATCGCGCTGGGGCCAGTCTTCCTGTACGCCCTGCTGCGCGGGCCGCGGCCCTGGCGGGTCAAGCTGCGGGAGATCGCCGCCGGCGGCCTCGTCGGACTCGGACTGGCCGTCGTGCTCTACGCGCCGTTCTGGCGCGGGCTGGACACCCTCTACTTCCTGACGCGCGGCAACTGGTTCACGGCGTCATTGCCGACCATGCTGCGCGAGCTGCTGCGCCAGTGGATGCCTTTCGAGGAGGCAGGCCGGCTCTCGGCGACGGTGGTCGGGCTGGCGTTCGGCCTGTTCGTGCTGGTGCGCCTCTGGCTGGCGTGGCGCGAGGACCGACAGAGTGTGCCGTTGTCATCTGCCGTCGCGTCGGAGCCGATCACTGCCCGTGATCCGACGCCACCGTGGCTCGGGGCGGCCTACGACATGACGTTCGTCTACCTGGCGTTCTGCACCCTCTGGTGGCAGCCGTGGTATCTGGTGTGGCTGGTGGCCCTGGCGGCGCTGCTGCCCAATCGGCTGGTCCACGACCGCGTGCTGCTCTTCTGTTTCGGGGCGACCCTCAATTATGTCGTGTTCAAGTACATCTGGTCGGTGGCTCAGCCGATGACCTACACCACGATCATGGGGATCTCGGTCGTGTTGATCTTCGGGCTGCCGCTGCTGCACCTCGCCGCGACGGTGCGGATGCGGCCCCGCCTTGACCTCGATCCGGCGCGCTAGCGACCGGACGCTTCGCACGAGGCACGCAGGTAGACGCCGCGCCTACCGTTCTGGCGGATCTTCCAGAGGTCGTACAGCATCAGGACGGAGTCCTTGACCAACTGGACGCTGCTCTGCTCGCCAAGGTAGAGGAAGTAGACGGGTAGCTCGGTGATGCGGTAGCCAAGCTGCCGCGCGATGAACAGCGCTTCCACGTCAAAAGCGAAATCGAAGAGGGTGGTGCGGGCGTAGATGTTCCGGGCGGCCTCGCCCCGCATGCACTTGAAGCCGGCCTGGGTGTCCGAGACGCCGAGCTTCAGGATGCGGTTGACCACGTTGATGTAGGTGCCGCCGATCAAGTACCGCTGGTAGATGTACGAGAAATGGCGCGGGTGCAGCGCGAACAGCGTACCAGGGTGCCGCCGCGAGGCGATGGCCACGTCCGCGCCCTGCTCCAGGGCTTTGACGAACGGCTCGACGCCCTCAATCGGGAACACCAGGTCGGCGTCGGTGAAGAGCACATACTCCCCGCGCGACTCCATGATGCCGTGCTTGATCGAGTAGCCCTTGCCGCGATTGCGGTCGTTCTCCACCAGGCGCAGGAACGGGAAGCGGCCCGTCAGCGCGGTGACGATCTCTCGGGTGCGGTCGCGGCTGCCGTCATCGACGATGATCAGCTCGGGATCGGGCGTCGCTTCGAGGTATGCGCCGACCCGCTCGACCGTATCGGCGATCACCTTCTCTTCGTTGTAGGCGGCGATGACGACCGACAGCCGTGTCATACCGGCCGGCTCACGAACATCACGTGCGGGTACGGCAGCCAGTTGTTGAGATCGACGATGCGGGGCTGGAATCCGGCCAGCTCCAGCAGCCCGGCGTTCTGTTCGCGGCTCAGGAAGTGCAGGTCGCCGTGGCTGAGCGTCAGGCCTAGGCCCGTCATCACCTGCTCTTGCAGTCGGGCCACGCGGTACTTCCAGGGCGGACGAGTGTCGTTGGTCTTGAGCACCAGCACGCCGTTCGGCGAGATCCGCTCGCGGCAGGCCCGCAGGATCGCCAGCTTCTCCTCGACGGGCAGCAGGTACAGCACGTCGAGGATCGAGATGCCGTCGAAGCCGTCCTCCTGCACGTCCTGGACGAGGCCCTTCTGGAAGCGCGCGTTGGGCAGCCCGGCCGCGCTGGCACGCGCCACGGCGATCTTGGCTCCTGACGGGTCCACGCCGAGCACGTCGCGCTCTAGCGATCCGAGCGCCAGCGCGTTGGCGAACAGGCCGTGGCCGCAGCCGACATCCAGCAGCCGGCCAGCAGGCGGCATCGCGTCGAGCACTCGGGCCAGCGGCGCCAGGATGTGGCGGGCCAGCACGAACCCTCGAATTCCGAGCGATTGGCCGCGATACCGGCCTAACGCGCGCTGAATGGCGACGGACGGGGGGAGTGGATCGCTCACGGGACCGCTGTGGCTCCTTCGCACCATACCCCTGGCGTCGCTGGGCTGGCCGCCTCCTGGCGACGCCCACAGGGGGCGTCATGGCGCTGGCACGGCCGCTGGCGCGGGAGTATACAATCGCCCGCTTGACCCGCCGCAATCGGCGGCCCACCGTCAGGAGCCTCCCGCACGTGATGTCGCGACACGCTCGACAGTTGATCGTCAACGCCGACGACTTCGGCATCAGCCGGGGCGTCAATCGCGGCATCGTGGAGGCGCACCGACACGGTCTGGTGACCAGCGCCAGCCTGATGGCGAACCTGCCCTCTGCCGAGGACGCCCTGACTCGCGCCACGACCTGTCCCGATCTGGGGCTGGGCCTGCACCTGACATTGACGGCCGGCCGGCCGCTGAGTCGGCCCGATCAGGTGCCGACGCTCGTGGACGCCGATGGCGGCTTCTTCCTGCTGGGCGTGCTGCTCACACGCCTCTCGACCGGCCGCGTCAGCACGGACGAGCTGCGCCGCGAGCTGACGCTCCAGGTGGAGTGGGCGCTGCAGCGCGGCGTTCAGCCGGACCATCTCGACGCGCACCACCACGTGCACATCCATCCACGGGTCGCGCCGGTCGTGATCGCGTTGGCGCGCGAGCACGGCATCGGCTGGGTACGCAGCCCGGTCGAGGGCGGCCCGTCGCCAGCCCTGCTGGCACAGGCCCCCCGCGACGCTGTGCGGACGGTCGCGATCTCGACGTTCGGCATGCTGACTCGGGTGCTGGTGCGGCAAGCCGGCCTGCGGTCCACCCGCCATTTTCGCGGTATCGGGATGGGCATGGGGTTTGACGAGGCCGTGCTGCTGCGCGCCCTGGACGACCTCCCGACCGGCCTGACCGAGCTGATGACACATCCGGGCCACCCGGACGACGAACTGGTGCGCCTGACATCGTTCTCCGAGGGCCGCGACCGCGAGCTTGCCGCCCTGACCGGCCGCGCCGCCAGCGACCGGGTGCGCGAACGGCGGATCCGGCTGGTCCGGTACCGGCCCGGGGTCGCGGTCTAGTGGCTCATCAGTCGTGAAACACGGGGTAGAGATGATCGAGTTTGATGCGGGCGTCCTCGGTCGTGAAGCGCCAGTCGATGGTCTTAGGATCCGCCGAGAAATAACAGGCTCATCACGATGGCGTAGAGACGGCGGCTGGTGGGCGGTGCCCGATACTGTCAAGTATGGATCTGTCAAGTATGGATAGGGTGGAAGCGATTCGGCAGCGGTATGCGGCGGTGTCGCCAGGACTTGACGAGCGGCAGCGGCGCTTGTTGGTCGCGGCGGAAGCGGTGGCGTACGGTCATGGCGGCGGGGTGGCGGTGTCGCGGGC